>NZ_CAXAQM010000006.1:0-221275 GCF_963970525.1 Pseudomonas sp. EA_65y_Pfl1_P113 | reverse complement strand
AGAAAGAAGCCGTGATCGGCAGATGCGCGCCTTGGAACGCAAGGCACGCAAACTTGGATTGCAGCTGGTTAAAGCGGCTTAAATTTTAAGAGCAAAAACAATGAGTTATTTTTTGTTTGATAAGAGCGGGCTTGCTCGCGAAAGCGGTGTATCAGTGACAAATATGCTGACTGATCCACCGCTTTCGCGAGCAAGCCCGCTCCCACATTTTGATCGTATTTCAATTCAGGATTGGTAGACCTTTGCAAAGCCGTCGCGAATCTTCTGCTCCGGCAATTCATCGGCAATAAACACAATCACACTCTCGCGTGCCTCGCCTTCGGCCCACTCGGTATCCCAATCGAAACCGTAGAGCTTCAGCACGCCTTGGAACACCATGCGTCGATCTTCCCCGGCAATGTTCAGCACGCCCTTGTAGCGCAGCAGTTGCTTGCCGTGGTCTTCCAACAGTTCGTTCATGAACTCACTGAGACGGTCGATATCCAGCGGCTGGTCAGTGCGCAGCACCAGGCTGGAAATGCGGTCGATGGACGGCGCGGCGCTCACCGGGCGCAGGCTCATGCCAGCATTGAGGTTGAAGCCACGCACATCGAGCAGTTCCGCCAAGTCGATGTTGCCATGATCCACCACGCGGATCGGCGCACGGCGGTTGATGCGGGTAAGGCGTTCGCTGAGCGCGTCGAAGGTGGCGTCATCCACCAGGTCGCGCTTGCTGACCAGCAGGCGGTCGGCAAAACCGATCTGGGCCTGGGCGATGGTCTGGGTCAGGTGGTGCTCGGCGTGGGCGGCATCCACCAGGGTGATGATGCCGTCGAGGATGTAGCGCTCGCGCAGTTCCTCGTCGATGAAAAACGTCTGGGCCACCGGCGCCGGATCGGCCAGGCCGGTCGTCTCGATCACCAAGCGATCAAACGCGATCTCGCCGCTGTCCAGACGTTCGAGCAGCAAGTAGAGGGCTTTGGTCAGGTCGGTGTGGATGGTGCAGCAGACGCAGCCGTTGGACAGGGTCATGACTTGCACCGGTTCTGCGCCCAAGAGCTGGGTGTCGATACCGGCGTCGCTGAATTCGTTTTCAATCACCGCGATTTTCAGGCCGTGCTCGGCTTTGAGCAGGTGGCGCAGCAGGGTGGTCTTGCCGGCGCCGAGGAAGCCGCTGAGGATGGTGACGGGGATGGGAGAGGGCAAAGAAATTCTCCTGAAGGAACACAAAAACAAATGTGGGAGCGGGCTTGCTCGCGAAGGCGGTGGATCAGTCAGCACATACCTAAACTGACAGACCGCCTTCGCGAGCAAGCCCGCTCCCACAGTGGATCACCGCAAGCCCGAGTGCCGGGTCAGCAGCACTTAGGCCCACCCTTGCCACCGTAACGGGCTTCCTGGCGTTCCCGAAAGAACGCCTTGTAGTCCATCATCGGTTTGTCCGGGTGCTTGGTTTGCATATGCTCGACGTACGTGTCGTAGTCGGGCATGCCGACCATCAAGCGCGCGGCCTGACCGAGGTATTTACCGAGGCGACTGATGTCATTGAACATGGCTGCAATCCTCTATTACGCGTCCGGTACAGCCTGGAACGGGGCTTCTTTATCCGTACGCTCTTTGTTGCCCCAAGCGGCGACGCCGACTTTGAGCGCATAGAACAGGATGCTGAACACCACGAACAGGAACAGCGCCGTCAGCGTTGCGTTGGTGTAGGCGTTGTAGATCACGTGCTGCATCTGGTCGATGCTCTTGGCCGGGGCCAGGATCTGGCCGTTGGCCAGGGCATCGCTGTACTTCTTGGCCAGCGACAGGAAGCCGATCGCAGGATTCGCGTCGAACAGCTTGATGAAGCCCGCCGTGGTGGTGCAGATCAGCAGCCAGACGGCTGGCAGCATGGTCACCCAGATGTAGCGTTGGCGTTTCATTTTGATCAGCACAACGGTTGCCAGCATCAGCGCGATACCCGCGAGCATCTGGTTGGAGATACCGAACAGCGGCCACAAGGTGTTGATGCCGCCCAAGGGATCGATCACACCTTGGTACAGCAGGTAACCCCACATGGCCACGCAACCAGCGGTCGCGATGAGGTTGGCCGTCCAGGAATCGGTGCGTTTGAGCGCCGGCACGAAGGACCCCAGCAGGTCTTGCAGCATGAAGCGACCGGCACGGGTACCGGCGTCCACCGCCGTCAGGATGAACAGCGCTTCGAACAGGATCGCAAAGTGGTACCAGAACGCCATGGTGTTTTCACCCGGCAGCACGCTGTGCAGGATCTGCGCGATACCCACCGCTAGCGTCGGAGCACCACCGGCACGCGCCAGGATGGTGGTTTCACCGATGTCATGGGCGACGGCAGACAGCGCCTCAGGCGTAATCGCAAAGCCCCAGCTGCTGACGGTCTGCGCCACGGTGACCACGTCCGTGCCGACAATCGCGGCCGGGCTGTTCATGGCGAAGTACACGCCAGGTTCGATCACCGACGCGGCAACCATGGCCATGATGGCCACGAACGACTCCATCAGCATGCCGCCGTAACCGATGTAGCGGGCATGGCTTTCACTGGCCAACAGTTTGGGCGTAGTGCCCGACGAGATCAGTGCGTGGAAACCCGATACCGCGCCACAGGCAATGGTAATGAACAGGAACGGGAACAGACCGCCCTTCCAGACCGGACCGGTGCCATCGATGAACTGGGTCAACGCCGGCATTTTCAGGTCGGGCATGGTCACCAGGATGCCGATCGCCAGGGCGATGATGGTGCCGATTTTGAGGAAGGTCGACAGATAATCGCGTGGCGCGAGGATCAGCCACACCGGCAGTACCGCCGCGACGAAACCGTAGCCGATCAGCATCCAGGTGATCTGGATACCGGTGAAAGAGAAGGCCTTGGCCCACTCCGGATCAGCAGCAATCTGCCCGCCCAGCCAGATCGAGCACAGCAGCAACAGCACGCCGATGATCGAGATTTCACCGATGCGGCCCGGGCGGATGTAGCGCATGTAGATGCCCATGAACATCGCGATCGGGATGGTCGCCATCACTGTGAAGATGCCCCATGGGCTCTCGGCCAGGGCCTTGACCACGATGAGCGCCAGCACCGCCAGGATGATGATCATGATCAGGAAGCAACCGAACAGCGCGATGGTCCCAGGGATGCGGCCCATTTCTTCGCGGACCATGTCCCCCAGGGAGCGGCCGTTGCGACGAGTGGACAGGAACAGGACCATGAAGTCCTGCACGGCACCGGCCAGCACCACGCCGGCAATCAGCCAGAGCGTGCCAGGCAGGTAGCCCATTTGCGCCGCCAGCACCGGGCCGACCAACGGGCCTGCACCGGCAATCGCCGCAAAGTGGTGACCGAAAAGGATGTGTTTGTTGGTCGGCACATAGTCCAGACCATCATTATTGACCACTGCGGGGGTGGCCCGCCGTGGGTCGAGTTGCATCACGTTATTAGCGATGAACAGGCTGTAGTAACGGTACGCAACCAGATAGATGGCCACCGCAGCGACCACAATCCACAAGGCGTTGATCGCCTCGCCGCGGCGCAAGGCCACTACGCCCAGGGCGCACGCTCCTACAATTGCCAGCACCAGCCAGGGTAGATGGCGTAGCAGGCTATTATTATTTTTCATTTTTATATTCCAGCCAGGGTGGACAGAAAGGACAGCCATCCGGAGTTTAGCGCTACTGGCCTTAAAGGCCACCCCCCTACGTTGGTCTAGAGCCTTGCCAGGGCAAAAAAAGCAAAAAAATGGCCTGATGATGGCGCAGAGCTACACTCTTTCTACCTACAGAGGGTTTGACCATGACCGAGCAAGCGTCTGACCGCCGTCGTTTTCGCCGGATCGCCTTTGATGCCAAGACCGAACTTCGGCAAAACGGCCGCGAGTGGCCGGCGCAGTTGGTGGATTTGTCGCTGAAGGGCTTGTTGGTAAAGCGCCCCGAGGATTGGAAGGGCAATAAGGCGCTGGCGTTTGACGTCGATATTCGCTTGGACCCAAAGGCCCATATCAAGATGCAGGTTCGGCTGACTCATGAGGATCATGACCAACTGGGCTTTGTGTGCCAGCACATCGACCTGGACTCGATCAGCCATTTGCGGCGGCTGGTCGAATTGAACCTGGGTGACGAGGAAGAGTTGGAGCGCGAGCTGGGTGCTTTGCTGGAGATTTAACAGCCAATACAATCCAAACGTGGGAGCGGGCTTGCTCGCGAAGGCGCAGTGTCAGTCGACGAATTCATCGCTGATACACCCCTTTCGCGAGCAAGCCCGCTCCCACATTGGTTTGCGGTGTTGCTGATTACTCGAACAACGCATCCAACGCCTGTTCCAACCGCGTCACGCCAATAATCGTGATCCCAGGCGGCGATTCCTTCGGTGCGTTGCCCTTGGGCACGATGGCGCGCTTGAAGCCGTGCTTGGCCGCTTCCTTCAAACGCTCCTGCCCGCTGGGCACCGGGCGTACTTCGCCTGACAGGCCGACTTCACCGAACACCAGCAAGTCATGCGGCAACGGCCGATTACGCAGGCTGGACATCACCGCCGCCATCAACGCCAGGTCAGACGCGGTCTCCAGCACCTTGACCCCACCCACGACGTTCAGGAATACATCCTGGTCATGGGTAGGAATGCCGCCGTGTCGGTGCAACACCGCGAGCAGCATCGCCAGGCGGTTTTGATCCAGACCCAAGGTCACACGCCGAGGGTTGGCCAGATGGCTGTCATCCACCAGCGCCTGCACTTCCACCAGCATCGGGCGAGTGCCTTCCCACGTTGCCATTACCACACTGCCCGGGACTTCTTCCTGAGCGCGAGTCAGAAAAATCGCCGACGGGTTGGAGACTTCTTTCAGCCCCCGGTCGGTCATGGCAAACACACCCAACTCGTTTACCGCACCAAAACGGTTCTTCACCGCCCGCAGCAAACGCAAGCGGCCGTCGGATTCGCCTTCGAAATACAGCACAGTGTCGACCATATGCTCCAACACCCGTGGCCCGGCCAGCGCGCCTTCTTTGGTCACATGCCCCACCAGGAAGATCGCCGTGCCGCTCTGCTTGGCATAACGCACCAGCAGCGCCGCGCTCTCGCGCACCTGGGACACACCGCCCGGCGCTGATTGCAATTGCTCGGTAAAAATGGTCTGGATCGAGTCGATCACCATGACCTTGGGCTTTTCGATACGCGCCGTGGCAATGATGCTTTCGATGCAGGTTTCGGTCATCACCCGCAGTTGGTCCTGGGGCAAACCCAAGCGACGGGCGCGCATGGCGACTTGCTGCTGGGATTCTTCGCCAGTGACATACAGCGCCGGCATGCGACTGGCGATGCTGCACAGGGTTTGCAGCAGGATCGTCGATTTGCCGATGCCCGGATCACCGCCGATCAACACCACCGAACCGTCCACAAGACCGCCACCCAACACCCGGTCCAGCTCGCCGGAAGCGGTGGAAAAACGCGGGATTTCTTCAACGCTGACTTCGGCCAACGTCTTGATCTGCGCCTGTTGCCCGGTCCAGCCGGCACGGCCAGTGGGGGCCGCCGCGCCGCCGCTTTCGATCATGGTTTCAGTCAGGGTGTTCCACGCACCGCATTCGCCGCACTGGCCGGCCCACTTGGGAAAGGTCGCGCCGCACTCCGTGCAGCCGTACATGCGCTTGGCCTTTGCCATTTGAGAACCTCCAACCGAAAAACCGCGATGATAGCTCAGCGCGGCGCCGGGGTCCGGATTTCACCGCTGGCCAATCGTGAAGCACTGTTGCCGATCGGGTCTTCGGCGTTGAGGTCGGCGCCTTTGGCCTTCAACTCATCCAACAGCTCGACGCGTTTGAACAGCCCGGCGTACATGGCCGCCGTCTGCCCGGCGCCATTGCGCTGATCGGGGTTGCAGTCGGTGGCCAGCAGGCGTTGGGCAATTTTCAGTTCGCCCTTGAAGATCGCGCCCATCAGCGCAGTGTTGCCGCGTTTGTCCTGCACGCAGGCGTCGGCACCGGCGTTGAGCAAGCGCTCCACGAACGGGCCCTGGCCGTGGTACGCGGCGAGGATCAACGCGGTGTAGCCCTTGTCATCCTGGGTGTTGAGGCTGTAGCCGGAATCGATAAAGGTGTTGAGCATGTCGAGGTCGCCACGACGGGCGGCGTCGAAGTAGTAATCCTGCAACTGGACCTTGAGCGCAACCGGGTCGGGCGACTCGGCGTGTGCGACAAAGGCCAGCATGGCCATCAGCAGACCGATAGAAATTCGCATGGGTGTTCTCCTGCCAAGGGTCGACGCCCGTCTCTGGGCGCCGACCATAACCAACGGATCAGTCAGTCAGTTTTTCCGCCAGCGCCTTCACGCGCGCCAGGTCCCCCTTGGCAACCTTGGCTACGCCAGTGCCGTACTCCGGATCGGCTTTGTAAAGGAACGACAGGATAATGTGCTTGCTTTCATCATCGGTGGTTGCCAGCGAGCCGCCGAAGTTCTCGATCAGGTCCTGACGCTCTTTTTTATTGAAGGAGCGGTACAGATCACCGGCTTGCTTGAAGTTCTGCTCACGCTGGATCTTCGCCTGCTGGGTGCTGCCCGACAGGGCCGATTGGCTATAGCGTGCGGCTTGCGGCTCTTCCCGAGGCTCCAGGCGGCTTGGCTGGTAGTTCACGCCGCTGGTGGTTTTGCCGGAATTCAGTGCGCCGTCCTGATTGCCATTGTTGACGGTTGCGCGTGGTGCGTTGATCGGCAGTTGCAGGGCATTGGCGCCCAGGCGGTACATTTGGGTGTCGGCGTAGGAAAACACTCGGCCTTGCAGCAGGCGGTCTTCCGACGGTTCGATGCCCGGCACCAGGTTGGCCGGGGCCATGGCCACTTGCTCGGTTTCCTGGAAGACGTTGGCCGGGTTGCGGTTCAGCACCATCTGCCCGACTTTGCGCTCGGGCACATTCGGCCAGATCTTGGTGGCGTCCAGCGGGTCGAAGTCGAACTTGGCCAGGTCTTCAGGCTTGAGCACCTGTACGTACAGGTCCCACTTGGGGAAGTCGCCCTTGTTGATATGCGTGACCAGATCGTTGGTCATGTGGCTGTAGTCACGGCCCTGCACTTCGGTAACTTGCTTAGGATCCAGATTCTTGATGCCTTGCAGGCTTTTCCAGTGGAATTTGACGTAGTGCACATCGCCTTTGGCATTGATCAGCTTGTAGGCGTGCACACCGTTGCCATCCATTTCCCGATAGCTGGCCGGGGTGCCGGAGTCGGCGTACAGCTCGGTCAGCGTGCGCGTGGACTCGGGCACATGGGAGAAGAAGTCGAAGCGACGGGAGTCGTCATCGAGGTTGGTGCGCGGGTCGGGTTTGAACGCGTGGACCATGTCCGGGAACTTGATCGCATCGCGGATAAAGAACGACGGGAAGTTGTTGCCCACCAGGTCCCAGTTGCCGTCGGCGGTGTAGAACTTGGTGGCGAAACCGCGCGGGTCGCGCAGGGTTTCCGGGGAGTGGTTGCCGTGTACCACGGCGGAGAAGCGCACGAACACCGGTGTGGTTTCGCCAGCGGCGAATACCTTGGCCTTGGTCAAATCGCTGAGGTTGTCGGTGACCGTGAAGGTGCCGTGGGCGCCCGTGCCACGGGCGTGTACCACGCGCTCCGGGATGCGTTCGCGGTCGAAGCGTTGCAGCTTCTGGATCAGTTGCACGTCCTGCAGCAGTACAGGGCCATTGGCGCCGGCGGTTTGCGAGTTCTGGTTGTCGCCCACCGCTGCACCGTTATCGCGGGTCAAGTTGGCGGCTTGCACAGAGAGGGACAGCAGGCTGGCGGTCACCAGTACCAGCGCAGTTCGCGCTATAACAGGCCCGCGGCTCATTGGGGTGTTCATCAAGGTTTCCTCTGGTTTTTTTAGTGCACATTCAGTTGTGCTTGCCAGAGGCTAGTGACGCGAGAGTCAGAAGATAAATAGAAAAGACGTACCAACCCGATTGATAAAATAATCTAGTAAGCACCTGATTTAGCGAGTATTTCGCGCGCGATTGATGGCACTTTGCAAACTATTTTCGATTTAATGTGTCGATTAAAACTAACAGTGTTAACGGTTGTGTCAGGCAAGCCCGCTACGACTGAATTACACTGAGCCCCACCCTTCTCATCTGTAACAAGGAATAACCATGGGCGTGATCAGTGAGTTCAAGGCCTTCGCGGTCAAAGGTAATGTGGTCGACATGGCCGTCGGTATTATCATCGGCGCGGCCTTCGGCAAAATTGTTTCCTCCTTTGTTGGCGACGTAATAATGCCGCCCATTGGTCTGCTGATCGGTGGCGTGGACTTCGCTGACCTGGCGATAACGCTCAAGGCAGCGCAAGGCGATGTGCCTGCGGTGGTGCTGGCCTACGGTAAGTTCATCCAGAGCGTCATCGACTTTGTCATCGTCGCGTTTGCGATCTTCATGGGTGTGAAGGCGATCAATCGCCTGAAGCGTGAAGAGGCCGTGGCACCAAGCCTGCCACCGACGCCGACCAAGGAAGAACTGTTGTTGGGTGAGATCCGTGATCTGCTCAAGGCACAGAACGACAAGCCGCTTCAGTAAACACCGGCTTGAAAAAAAGGCGCCTGCTTGAGGCGCCTTTTTTATTACCAGTAATTTTCTACCGCCACCTGACCAGGACGACGGCTCAGGCTCAGATTCATATCGCGCTGCTTGAGCAACTGCCGCGTGTCATCAACCATCTGCGGGTTGCCGCAGATCAGCACGCGGGAATGCTCCGGAGCCAGCTCAACGCCGGCCGCGCGTTCCAGTTCGCCATTTTCGATCAGCGTCGTGATGCGCCCATTCAGCGCGCCCGGGTGTTGTTCACGGGTGACGATAGGAATGTAGGTGAGCTTGTGCGCGTATTCGGCCAGGTACTCGCGCTCGCCCAGTTCGTTGATCAGCGCCTGATAGGCCAGCTCCTTGGCTTCGCGGGCGCTGTACACCAGGATGATGCGCTCGAATTTATCCCAGACCTCGAAGTCCTGCAGGATCGACAAAAACGGCGCCACCCCGGTGCCAGTGCCCAGCATCCACAAATCGCGACCATCGACGAAACGGTTCAACGTCAGGAATCCGGTGGCCTGGCGTTCCACCATCAAGGTATCGCCCACCCGCAGGCGACTCAGCTCACTGGTGAACTCACCGCCCGGGACGACGATCGAGAAAAAATCCAAGTGCTCATCAAACGGCGAGGACACTAAGGAATAGGCGCGCCAGACGGTGCTGCCATCCGCCTTGGTCACCCCCAGGCGCACAAACTGGCCCGCAGTGAAGCGGAAACCGGGATCGCGGGTGGTGCGCAGGGTAAACAGGCTGGGGGTCAGCGATTGCACATCGAGCAAGGTCTGGCGGGTGAATTTCTCAGCGCTGGCCGTCATGGGGGCCTCCGTTCAACAGGTGCCCTAGTGTCTCTCAAAGTGGCGCGTGGAAACACCTGTGGTTGGTAGTGGTATCGCGCAACACATGCAGTAATGGCTATCCAATTGCACCGCCAATCAATTGGCTATTAGCCTCTCAACCCCCCTTACAAACAGGTTGTTAGTTGATCGTTACAGGGCCTTCAAACGCCTAATAACCCGCGACTTTCAGACTGCCCGCGGCCAACGCCAGCAGGTCACTTTGCAGAAAAATTCTTAAAAACCTGCGCGCAAGTACGAAATTTTCCTCTCGACATGTAGCCGTTGTCCTACACTCATTTCCGTGCAGCGTTGGGGGTCCAGGACGTACCTCAAGGCACGGAGAATTCCATGGAGCGTTACCAATGATTAACTGGCGCAACACACGGCATCCCAAACTAGAAGGCGAAGATGAGGCCACCAGCGTGTTTGAAATGGTAGCCATCAGAACCTTAGAGCTCGGCTTCCAACACTGTTCCTTCAAAATGAGCGCTAACCTGCCTAAAAACCAAGTCAAGCCGATTGAATTCACCAACTACCCAAATGAATGGAAAACAGTGTATGACCAGGCGAGCTTCTTTGGCGTAGACCCGGTGGTTAAGCACTGTAGGGAGAGCCCGCTGCCCATTGTCTGGAAGGAAGAAACCTTTAAAGACGTACCCAGCCTTTGGTCATTGGCGCAGACTTCAGGCGTGCACATCGCGCTGACCATAACCGTCCATGATTTCCGGGGCATGTTCAGCATGTTGACCCTGAGCCGCGGTAAAGGCGCAATCACGCCGGAAGAACTTTACGAAAAAGCGGGGCTGATGCTGTGGTTGTGTCACGCGATGCATGCAGTACTGGCGCATAAGTATGCCGACATACCACCCAGTACTAAACCCGCCAGCCTGTTGACCCCGCGTGAAACGGAAGTGCTCATGTGGTCCGGCAAGGGCAAGACCGCAGCGGACATCGCCGCCATCCTTTGTTTATCCGAACGCACGGTGGGCTTTCATGTCTGCAGTTGCCTGAAAAAACTGGGGGTCAACAACAAGATCGCCGCCGTGCTCCGCGCCGCGCAAGACGGGATTATTTGACCCGCCAGCAAACACCGCATGTAATCCCCCTGAAAAAAAAGTAACATTTGCGGCCAATTCTGAGTGTTGAGCAGCCACCCCCCGGGTGCCGCCAGTCGTTCACTCAGACGTCTCGGCTGGCCACTGCCGAACACTTATCGTTTACCCAGAGCCTCCCCCTCCATGCCCCTGCTCGAAAGCCCCTTCGCCCAGCTCGATCTGATCCGCCAGCCAGAGCAACATAATGATCCGCTGCAAGCCTTCGATGCGGCTGACGAGTACCTGCTCAATCATCTGGCCGAACAGCAGCCGACTACTGAGACCCGCGTGTTGGTGCTCAATGACAGCTTCGGCGCTCTGGCCGTCAGCCTCCAGGGCCAAGTACAGGTAACCTCCAGCGGCGACTCATTCCTGGCAGCCCAGGGCCTGGAGAAAAACCTGGTGCGCAACAGCAAGGCGTTTGACGCTGTGCCGTTCATCCCGGCCAGCCAAATCCCGGCAGGGCCTTTTGACCGCGTACTGATCCGCGTGCCGAAAACCCTGGCCCTGCTCGAAGAGCAATTGATCCGCCTGCAAGGCCAGCTTGCGCCAGGCGCCGAAGTGATTGCCGGGGCGATGATCAAGCACTTGCCACGGGCGGCGGGCGAGTTGCTGGAACGCTACATCGGGCCGATGCACGCATCGCTGGCGGTCAAGAAAGCGCGATTGCTGATCGCCACTGTTGAAGATCGTCCCGCGGCTGTCTCGCCGTATCCGACCCGCTACACCCTCGACGCGCCAGCCATCGAGTTGCTGAACCACGCCAACGTGTTCTGCCGCGAAAGCCTGGACATCGGCACCCGTGCGTTCCTGCCGCACCTACCCAAAAGCCTGGGCAGCGCGCGGGTGGCGGACCTGGGGTGTGGCAACGGTGTACTGGCGATTGCCAGCGCCCTGCAAAACCCCGAGGCGCAATACACCCTGGTGGACGAGTCCTATATGGCCATGCAGTCGGCGGCCCAAAACTGGCAAGCAGCGCTCGGTGAGCGCGATGTCATCGTACGCGCCGCCGATGGCTTGGCCGGCCAGGCACCCGATTCGCTGGACGTGGTGCTGTGCAACCCGCCGTTCCACCAGCAGCAGGTGGTCGGTGACTTCCTCGCCTGGCGTATGTTCCAGCAGGCGCGGGAAGCGCTGGTAGTCGGCGGCGCCCTCTATATAGTCGGCAACCGCCACTTGGGTTATCACACCAAGCTGGCGCGATTGTTCCGGGGTGTCGAGCAAATCGCCACCACGCCGAAATTCGTGATCCTCAAAGCGCGCAAATAAAAAAGCCCCGCCACTGCGAGGAGAGGCGGGGCCAAAAAACCGTGCCGCAAGGCAACGGGATGGGATGTCAGTGGGTGGTCAAGCCAGCCGCGTTCATGAACATGCGCATCAGGCTGGCCACGACGAACAGGGCCAGCACGCTGCCAGTCCAGATCATCGCCAGCCACCCCAGGCGCCGCCACAACGGTTGTTTCTCGGCCTGTTCAATCTCGTGCAACGTAGGTTTGCCGGACATGAGACGACCCTCCTAGTGATAACCGTCTTCGTGGGTGACCTTGCCGCGGAATACGTAGTAGCTCCAGAAGGTGTAGCCCAGGATGAACGGGATGATGAATAACGTGCCCACCAGCATGAAGCCTTGGCTTTGCGGCGGCGCCGCAGCGTCCCAAATCGACACCGATGGCGGAATGATGTTCGGCCACAGGCTGATACCCAGGCCGCTGTAGCCCAGGAAGATCAGCACCAGCGTCAGCAGGAACGGCGTGTAGTGCGCGTTGCGTGCCACGGCGCGGAACAGGCCGTACATGGTCACCAGCACCAGGATCGGCACTGGCAGGAACCAGAACAGGTTGGGCAGGGTGAACCAGCGCGAGGCAATTTCCGGGTGCGTCAGCGGCGTCCAGATACTCACGATGCCGATCACCGCCAGCACCACGAACGCCAGGGGCCGCGCCAGGTTGTGCATCTTCTCCTGCAACGGGCCTTCGGTCTTCATGATCAGCCAGGTGCAACCGAGCAACGCATAGGCCACGATCAACGCCACACCGCAGAACATCGTGAACGGTGTGGCCCAGTCCAGCGAACCGCCGGCGAACTGGCGATTCACTACCGGGATGCCATCGATAAACGCCCCCAGCGCCACGCCCTGGAAGAACGTCGCAGCCAACGAGCCACCGATAAACGCCTTGTCCCACAGGTGACGCTTGTGGTCTTTGGCCTTGAAGCGGAACTCGAACGCGACGCCGCGAAAGATCAGCCCGATCAACATCAGCATCAGCGGCAGATACAGCGCCGACAACACCACCGAATAGGCCAGCGGGAACGCGCCGAACAGCGCCGCGCCGCCCAATACCAACCAAGTTTCGTTACCGTCCCAGACCGGCGCCACGGTGTTCATCATCACGTCACGGTCGGTCTTGCCCGGGATAAACGGAAACAGGATGCCGATACCCAGGTCGAAGCCGTCCATGACCACGTACATCATGATGCCGAAGATGATGATCACGGCCCAGATCAGCGGAAGATCAATACCCATCTCAATTCCCCTTATGCTGGATGTGGTCGTTGTCGTTGTCAGTGCCGTCATCGGCAGCAGACAAAGGACGCGCCGGCGTGCGCTTCTGGCCAGGACCACCGTGGGTCGGCTCGGTCACGTCATGGGCTACAGGGCCTTTGCGCACCAAACGCATCATGTAGCCAAGACCCGCACCAAACAGCGCGAAGTACACCACCACGAACAACACCAGGGTAATGGTCATCTGCGCCAGGCTATGCCCGGAAGAAGCATCCGCTGTGCGCATCAAGCCGTAGACCACCCACGGCTGGCGGCCGATCTCGGTGGTGAACCAACCCGCAAGGATCGCAATCAGGCCGGACGGGCCCATCCACAGCGCCAGGTACAGGAACGGTTTGGACGTGTACATCTTGTCGCCCCGGCGCAGCCAGAGGCTGAACAGGCCGGTGAAGATCATCAGGAAGCCCAGGCCGACCATGACCCGGAACGACCAGAACACGATGGTCGAATTCGGACGATCTTCCGGTGGGAAGTCCTTGAGCGCAGGCACCTGTTTATCCAGGGAGTGGGTGAGGATCAGACTGCCCAGGTAGGGAATTTCCACCGCGTATTTGGTTTTTTCGGCCTTCATGTCGGGCCAGCCAAACAGGATCAGCGGTGTCGGTTCGTTGCCTTTGTTTTCCCAGTGGCCTTCAATCGCGGCGATTTTCGCGGGCTGGTGCTTCAGGGTATTGAGGCCATGGAAGTCGCCGATCACCGCCTGGATAGGCGCAACAATCAGCGCCATCCACATCGCCATCGAGAGCATTTTGCGGATCGCCGGGTTGTCCTTGCCGCGCAACAAGTGCCAGGCCGCTGAGGAGCCGACGAAGAACGCTGTCGCCACGAAGGCCGCCGTGGCCATGTGCGCCAGGCGATAAGGGAACGACGGGTTGAAGACCACGGCGAACCAATCGGTTGGGATCACGCGGCCGTCAATGATTTCAAAGCCCTGGGGCGTCTGCATCCAGCTGTTGGACGACAGGATCCAGAAGGTCGAAATCAACGTACCCACGGCCACCATCACGGTGGAGAAAAAGTGCAGGTTGCGCCCGACCTTGTTCCAACCGAACAGCATCACGCCGAGGAAACCGGCCTCAAGGAAGAAGGCCGTGAGCACTTCGTAGGTCAGAAGTGGCCCGGTGACGGCGCCAGCGAAGTCTGAGAAGCGGCTCCAGTTGGTGCCGAACTGGTAGGCCATGACCAAGCCGGACACCACGCCCATACCGAAGTTGACGGCAAAAATCTTCGACCAGAAGTGGTAGAGATCACGGTAAGTGTCGTTGTGGGTCTTGAGCCACAAGCCTTCCAGCACCGCAAGGTAACTGGCCAGGCCGATGGTGATCGCCGGGAACAGGATATGGAATGAGATGGTGAACGCGAACTGGACGCGGGCGAGATCTAGCGCCTCCAAACCGAACATATGTTGTCCTCTTTCAGGTAATACCGAATGCCGGCCGGCGGCCTGCAATCACTGCCCCATCGCTATGGAGTACGGCGAATTTCAATTCGTTTCTTTTTTTGTCCAATCACGCTGGGATGCTTGCCTGGTCTGCCGACTTGAACTGCCCCTGCGACGGCATTGATCTGAATCAAGCATTGCTGAAAGAGTAGTCCCATTTTTGAGGTTGACCTGTGTGGTCTTTTGCCGCGTGACAGACTGCCTCAGCTCAGCTCCTGCAACTATCTGTTACAACTTAATGATAATCTCGGCGCTTCCCCCGGCCTTGACTCGAATTCCCGATGCCTAGCGAACCTGCGTTGCTGTTACGTCACCATCGCCCTTTCATCGCGTTCTGGCTGGCGCGCATCTTCACCGCCAGCGGCTTCCAGATGCTCACCGTGGCGATCGGCTGGAACCTCTACCAACTGACGGGCAACGTGCTGGACCTGGGTTTGGTCGGATTAGTGGAATTCGTGCCGCGCGTGCTGTTCATGCTGCACACCGGGCATGTGGCCGACCGCTATGAGCGGCGCAAAGTTGCCGCCATCTGCCAGACCGTGCAGGCGCTTATCGCATTGTCCCTGGCCATTGGAGGCCTGACCGGCAACGTGACCCGCGAGATGATCTTTATCCTCGCCTTCCTGCTGGGTGCTGCGCGCTCGTTTGAAATGCCCACCACCCAGGCCATGCTCCCGAGCCTTGTGCCCGCCGCACTGTTCCCACGGGCCGTGGCCTCGTCGCAGTCGGCCCAGCAGCTGGCGACCATTGTCGCGCCGGCCCTTGGCGGCTTGCTTTACGCCTTTGGCAGCGTGTGGGTGTATGGCCCCACGGTGGTGCTGTACCTCATTGCCTGCGTGCTGACCCTGAATTTGCCCGCGCGCCAAACGCCGCTGAACAAAGCCAAGGCGACCATGGACTCTCTGCTCGCCGGTATCCGCTTTATCCGCAGCCGCCCGGATATTCTCGGTGCCATCTCCCTCGACTTGTTCGCCGTGCTGCTGGGTGGCGCCACCGCGTTGCTGCCGGTGTTCGCCAAGGACATCCTGCTGACGGGCGCCTGGGGCCTGGGCCTGCTGCGTTCGGCACCGGCAGTGGGCGCGCTATTGATGTCGTTGTGGTTGGCGCGGTTCGCGGTGGACCGGCATGTGGGCCGCGTGATGTTCACCGCCGTCGGCGTATTCGGCGTGGCGACCATCGCCTTCGGCCTGTCCACCTCGTTCTGGTTTTCCCTGGCGGTGCTGGTGGTGCTGGGTGCGGCAGACATGATCAGCATGGTGATCCGCGCCTCATTCGTGCAGTTGGAGACACCGGACGAAATGCGCGGGCGGGTCAGTGCAGTCAACGGTTTGTTTATCGGCGCGTCGAATCAGTTGGGCGAGTTTGAATCGGGCATCACCGCCCACTGGTTCGGCACCGTGCCTGCCGTGGTCATGGGTGGGATCGGCACGCTGGTGGTGACGGGGGTGTGGATCAAGCTGTTCCCGACCCTGGCGAATCGGGATCGGATGCATGTGCCGGTGGAAGAGCCCAAGGTTTAAGCCACACTGCAAAATACTGTGGGAGCCGGGCTTGCCCGCGATAGCGGTGTGTCAGTCACCTCATCAGGAGCTGACCCACCGCCATCGCAGGCAAGCCAGCTCCCACACTTGATCTTCAGTGGGTAGGAGATTGCGTCAGAGCACTTTGTCCAAAGTAATCGGAAACGCCCGCACCCGCTTCCCAGTGGCGTGATAAATCGCATTCGCCACCGCCGCCGCTACGCCCACAATACCAATCTCACCAACCCCCTTCGACCCAAGGGCGTTGACGATATCGTCGCGTTCTTCGACAAACACCACGTCAATCTCGCCGATATCGGCGTTTACCGGGATGTGGTACTCCGCCAGGCTATGGTTCATGTAACGCCCCAATTGATGGTCGATCTGGGTTTCTTCGTGCAGGGCCATGCCGATACCCCATACCACCCCGCCGAGGATCTGGCTGCGCGCCATCTTCGGGTTGACCACGCGCCCGGCGGCAATCGCGCTGACCACCCGGCTGACCTTGATCGTGCCCAGGTCTTCATCCACACGCACCTCGACAAATACCGCCGAATGGGTAGCGGTAGCAAACCCCTCGCGCTTCTTGTCGGGCTCGCTGTCGACCTGCACCGCCAACGCGTCTTCGCCACTGTCCTTGACCAGCTGTGCCAATGACACACTGACGTCACCGGTATGCAACTGGCCGTCTTCAAAGCGTACGGACTCGGCCTCCTTGAATACCGGGTACGTTTGCCGAGCAACGGCCAACAGCTTGGCATTCAACGCTTCGCAGGCCTGCTGCACAGCCGTGCCGACGGAGGACACGGTAAACGATCCGCCCTGCAGCGGCGCAGTGGGCAACGATGAATCCCCCAACACAAAGGCCACGTCCTCAACCGCCACGCCACTGGCCTGAGCCGCGATCTGGGTCATCACCGTGTAGGTGCCAGTGCCGATATCGGTGGTGGCGCTGCTGACGGTCAGTTTGCCCTCGGGATCAATACGCGCCTTGGCGCTGGCCTTCATCTGCATGGCCTCCCACACGCCGCCGGCCATGCCCCAGCCGATCAACTGGCGGCCGTCGCGCATGCTGCGCGGTTCCGGGTTGCGTGGGTGCCAGCCGAAACGCTCGGCGCCTTCGCGGTAACACTCGCGCAGGGCTTTGCTCGACCAGGGCTTGTCTTCGTTCTGATTGCGTTCGGCATAGTTGATCAGCCGCAGTTGCACCGGGTCCATCCCCAGCGCGCAGGCCAGTTCGTCCATGGCGCACTCCAGGCCGATCACCCCGAGGGCCGCCCCAGGTGCACGCATGTCTAGCGGCGTGAACACATCCAGTGGCACCAACTTATAAGTAAGCTGCACGTTATCGCAGTGGTAGAGCATGCCGCTCCACTCCACCACATGCTCACTGAAATCCTCGAAGCGCGACGTCTGGCCAATCGCGGTGTGCCCCAGTGCCAGCAGGCGGCCGTTGGCGGCGGCGCCCAGCTGCATACGCTGCAAGGTGCGTGGGCGGTAACCGAAGGTGAACATCTGCTGACGCGTCAGCGTGACCCGCACCGAGCGCTTGAGCGCCAAGGACGCCATCACCGCCAGCGGCAATTGATACTGCGGGCGCAGGCCCGAGCCAAAGGCGCCGCCGACAAATGCCGCGAAGACACGCACCTGGCTTTTATCCAGGCCGAAGACTTTTTGCACATAGGCCTGGCAGTTCTGCGGGCCTTGGGTCTTGTCGTGGATGTGCAGCGTGCCGTCCGGCTGAAACAGCACGGTGCTGGCGTGGGGCTCCATCGGGTTGTGGTGTTCGATGGGGGTGCTGTAGTGCAGATCCAGGCTGACGGCAGCGCCGATCCATTCGGCCTGGAAGTTGCCGCGCGGCTTGGGCGGAGTCTGCGGCGAGGCGTAGGCTTGTTCCTGCAAGGCCAGCAAGTCGGTTTCAAAGGCTTCGGTTTCGTACTCGATCTCCACCAGGGAGCCGGCATGTCGCGCCAGCTCGAGGTTATCGGCGATCACCAGCGCCAGTGGCTGGCCGCTGTACAGTACGCGATCGTTGTACAGCGGGCGAAACGGCGAGCCGTCGGCCGCATCATCGTCCTGGAAAGCATCATCGTAGCTGGCGATTGTTGGCCGATTGAGGTGATGGATAACCTCCACCACACCCGGCAGCGCCAGCGCCTTGGTCGCGTCGATACGCAGCACCCGGCCCTTGGCCACGGTGCTCGACACTACGCTGCCATGCAGCAGGCCTTCTTCGGGAAACTCACCGGCATACCGCGCTTTGCCTGTGACCTTGAGCAGACCGTCAACGCGGTCCAAGGGTTTGCCGATAGCGCTCATGGGCGTTCTCCTGCAACAGCGGCGTCGCTCAGGGCGCGAATAACCCCCCGGCGTGCCAGCTTGATCTTGAAGCCGTTGTGCTGCAGCGGCTCGGCGTCTTGCAACAGGGCATCGGCGGCGTTACTGAAGGTTTCACGGCTAACAACCTGGCCGATCAGTGCGGCTTCCACCACGCGGTCACGCCAGGGTTTGTGGGCCACGCCGCCAAGGGCCAAGCGCGCGTCGATGATGGTGTCGCCGTCCAGCTCAAGCGCGGCAGCCACAGACACCAGGGCGAACGCATAGGAGGCACGGTCACGGATTTTCAGGTAATTGCTATGGTTTGCCAGGTGATCGGCAGGCAGTTCGATGGCGGTGATCAGCTCATCGTCGGCCAATTGGTTGTCACGTTGCGGCGCATCACCCGGTAGGCGATGAAAGTCGGCGAACTCAATGATTCGCGAACCGCCACGCCCCTCTACATGCACCCTCGCCTCCAGCGCTGCCAAAGCGACGCACATGTCGGAGGGATGGGTGGCGACACACTGTTCACTGGCGCCGAGGATCGCGTGAATACGGTTCAAACCGGTGCGTGCCGGGCAGCCACTGCCGGGCTCACGCTTATTGCACGGCACGGTAGCGTCATAGAAGTAGTAGCAACGGGTGCGCTGCAACAGGTTGCCGCCGGTACTGGCCATGTTGCGCAGTTGCGGCGAGGCGCCGGCCAGGATGGCCTGGGACAGCAGCGGGTAACGTTGTTCGATCAGCGGGTGCCAGGCCAGGTCGGCGTTGCTCACCAACGCGCCGATCAACAGACCGCCACCGGCAGTCTCCTGAATGTCATTGAGCGGCAATCCTGTGATATCGATGAGATGCTCGGGGCGGCTGATGTTTTCTTTCATCAGGTCCAGCAGGTTGGTGCCACCGGCAATAAAGCGCGACGCGGCGCTGCTCAGATGAACCGCTTCTTGCACATCCTCAGGCTTGCTGTAGTGGAAGGGATTCATTGCTCACCTCCCACTACGTCTTCAATGGCATCGCGAATATTGCTGTAAGCCCCGCAGCGGCACAGGTTACCGCTCATCAGCTCTTGGATTTGCGCCGTGTCGTGGGCCCGACCTTCATTGGCCAGGCCGACGGCCGAGCAGATCTGCCCAGGGGTGCAGTAACCGCATTGGAAGGCATCGTGTTTGATAAACGCCTGCTGCATCGGGTGCAGTTGGTCGCCGTTGGCCAGGCCCTCGATGGTGGTGAGTTCGGCACCGTCGCACATCACCGCCAGCGTCAGGCAGGCATTGATCCGCTTGCCATCGCGCAATACGGTGCAGGCGCCGCACTGGCCGTGGTCGCAGCCTTTTTTGCTGCCCACCAAGTCGAGCTGCTCACGCAAAAGGTCGAGTAGTGTGGTCCAGGGCAGCACATCCAACTGGCGATCCTGGCCGTTTAGCCTCAGGCATATGGAGTGGCTGGCGAACGGTTGGGTCGCCGCGCCATTGGGGGTCGCGCTCATAAACACCTCACGGGTTGGTCTACATCCGCGGCGTTCAGGAAAGTCGCCGTCTCAGGGGTACGACTTCCCAGGGTATTGAGCGTTCAAGGTGATTGATCAGCGGATATTGAGCTGTGTGGTCAAGGTATTTCGCGGGGGGTTGATCGAGGAGTTGCTGTACTGGAACCAGCCCTGGGCTTCGACGTTCAGGTCAAACACATAGATGTAGCCCATCAATGTGCCGGCCCCCGTGCAGGCTTCGCTGATGTTGCCCACCTGGCAAACCGCCGTGCGCTGGCCATTCAACTCAGCACCATTGAAGCGACCCATGGGGTTGTTGCCCAGGCCGACTTCCATCACAGAAACCCGGGTGGGCCCGCGGTGCTCACACATCTGGGTAGTGTTTACACGTTCCGCAATGGTCTCGCTGCACTTCGCCGACTCGACCTTGAACACACGCACTTCGCTCAAGGGCGGTGCAGTCGCGCCCCACGCCGGTGCTGCGCCGAGCAACAGGCTGATACAGGGGATCAGGACTAGACTCCACGGTTTGGCGTTTTTCATGCTGCGGGTGACCTTCGTTTAAACGTCGTCGCAGTATGCCTCAAGGCCTCGGCTGCTGGTATGATGCGCCGCTTTTTCCGATCCTCTCTGAAACCACAGGCGCTTGGCGCAGTTTGTGCTTTGACTTAGAGGTCAACAAATCACGACGCCACAGAGCGTCACAGGGAGCAGGCATGCTGGAAAAGCTGTTTCAACTCAAGGCACACAACACCAACGTGCGCACCGAGATCCTCGCGGGCATCACAACATTCCTGGCCATGGCCTACATCCTGTTCGTGAACCCGAGCATCCTCGGCGAGACCGGCATGGACAAGGGCGCGGTATTCGTCGCGACCTGCCTGGCGGCCGCCATCGGTTCGACCGTGATGGGCCTGATCGCCAACTACCCGATCGCACTCGCGCCGGGCATGGGCCTCAACGCCTTCTTTACCTACACCGTGGTCCTGCACATGGGCCATACCTGGCAGGTTGCGCTGGGTGCGGTGTTTATCTCGGCGGTGCTGTTCTTCCTGCTGTCGATCTTTCGTATCCGTGAGTGGATCATCAACAGCATTCCCCTGCCCCTGCGCTCGGCGATTGCTGCGGGTATCGGCCTGTTCCTGGCGCTGATTGCGCTGCACAACGCCGGGATTGTGGTTGCCAACCCGGCCACGCTGGTTGGCCTGGGTGACTTGAAGCAACCTGCTCCGATCCTCGCCACCCTGGGTTTCGTGCTCATCGTTGCGCTGGAAGCCCTGGCGGTACGCGGAGCCGTGCTGATTGGCATCCTGGCAGTGACCATCGTGTCGATCCTGCTGGGCGTCACCCCGTTCGGCGGCGTGACCTCAATGCCGCCGTCCCTGGCCCCGACTTTCCTGCAGTTGGATATTAAAGGCGCGCTCGATATCGGCCTGGTGAGCGTGATCTTCGCATTCCTGTTCGTCGACCTGTTCGATAACTCCGGCACCCTGATCGGCGTCGCCAAGCGCGCGGGCCTGATGGGCAAGGACGGCCACATGCCGAAAATGGGCCGTGCGCTGATCGCCGACAGCACCGCCGCCATGGCCGGTTCGCTGCTGGGTACGTCAACGACTACCAGCTACATCGAATCGGCTGCCGGCGTGAGCGCAGGTGGCCGCACCGGTTTGACCGCCGTCGTGGTAGCGATCCTGTTCCTGCTGGCGCTGTTTTTCTCGCCACTGGCCGCCAGCGTACCTGCCTTCGCAACTGCACCAGCACTGCTGTTCGTGGCCGTACTGATGACGTCGGGCCTGGCCGAAATCGACTGGGACGATATTACCGTTGCAGCGCCGGTGGTGATCACCGCCCTGGCGATGCCCTTCACTTACTCCATTGCCAACGGCATCGCCTTCGGTTTCATCGCCTGGACCGCCATCAAGCTGCTTTCGGGCCGCTACCGTGAGCTGAACCCGGCGCTGGTGATTCTGTCGATTCTGTTCGTGATCAAGCTGGGCTGGTTCAACGCATGACTTTTGACGCCGCACGCTACACCGCTCAACTGCAAGACAAGGTCACGCGCTTGCGTGACCTGCTGGCACCGTTCGATGCACCGGAGCCACAGGTCTTCGACTCGCCCCTACAGAACTTCCGCCTGCGCGCGGAGTTCCGCCTGTGGCGCGAAGGCGGTGAGCGCCACTACGCAATGTTTTCCCAGGACGACAAGCGCACGCCGATCCTGATCGAAGCGTTCCCCATCGCAAGCGCCCGCATCAACCAGTTGATGCCGCAACTCAAGGCCGCCTGGCAAGCCAGCGCCGCCCTGAGCCACAAGCTGTTCCAGGTAGAGTTCCTCACCACCCTGGCCGGCGACGCGATGATTACTCTGTGCTATCACCGCCCGTTGGACGAGCACTGGCACACCGCCGCGAACCAGCTGGCTGCCGACTTGAACGTGAGCATCATCGGCCGCTCGAAGGGCAAGCGCGATGTGATCGGCCATGATTACGTGGTGGAAAAACTCGACGTTGGCGGGCGCACCTTCAGCTACCGCCAACCCGAAGGCGCCTTCACCCAGCCCAACGGCACGGTGAACCAGAAGATGCTCAACTGGGCATACGAAGCCTTGGGTGACCGCCCGGATGATTTGCTCGAGCTGTACTGCGGCAACGGCAACTTCACCCTGCCCTTGGCAACCCGCGTGCGCAAAGTGCTGGCCACCGAGATCAGCAAGACCTCAGTGAATGCGGCGCTGAGCAACCTCGATGAAAACGCCGTGGATAACGTCACCCTGGTGCGACTCTCCGCTGAAGAACTCACCGAAGCGCTCAACGAAGTGCGCCCGTTCCGCCGCCTGCACGGCATCGACCTGAAGCGCTATGAGTTCGGCAGCGTGTTCGTCGACCCGCCGCGCGCCGGCATGGACCCGGACACCTGCGAACTGACCCGACGCTTCGACAACATCCTGTACATCTCCTGCAACCCGGAGACGTTGGCGGCGAACATCGCGCAACTGCATGACACGCACCGCATCACCCAATGCGCGCTGTTTGACCAGTTCCCGTGGACGCACCATATGGAGTCCGGGGTTCTGCTGACCCGCAGATAAATCTGCCAGGCACCCACAATCTCCTGTGGTTTTTCATGCATCCGTAGAATCGCTGGGCTCTAAAACCTTCTTGCGCGGCCGTCCGCCCTTCTTGCCATTGGCTCGGGCGGCATCTTAAGTGCTGTCGAGAATGACGCTCAATTGATACCCCATCCGATTCAACTGTACGACGTGTCTGATTAACGGTTCGATTATCGAACACATCCGCCGCCATCAATTGACCAAATTAACTAACCAGTACATTTTATCCACACAACTAACAAGAACTGTGGAGAAACCCTCAATGCCGCCCATCGTGCTGGTGCTCAACGGCCCCAACCTCAACTTGCTCGGCACCCGCGAGCCCGCCACTTACGGCCATGAAACCCTCGCCGACGTCGCCGCGCTGTGTGGCCGCAGCGCCGAACAGCTCGGGCTGAAAATCGAATTTCGCCAGACCAACCACGAAGGCGAATTGCTCGAGTGGATCCACGGCGCCCGCGCCCGTTGCGCCGGTATCGTGATCAACCCTGCGGCCTGGACCCACACCTCCGTAGCCATTCGCGACGCGCTGGTAGCCAGTGAGGTGCCGGTGATTGAGGTGCACCTGTCCAACGTGCATGCCCGTGAAGCGTTCCGCCATCACTCCTTTGTGTCGCCCATCGCCAAGGCAGTGCTGGCGGGGTTCGGCAGCCATGGCTACCACCTGGCCCTGGAACATTTCAGCCATCTGCTAAAAGGATCGGCCCGATGAAACCGCGCATCCTCGCTGGCCTGATCGGTGCCGGTATCCAGGCTTCCCGCACGCCGGCCCTGCATGAACGCGAAGGCGACGCCCAAGGCCTGCGCTACCTGTATCGCTTGATCGACCTTGAGCCCCTGCACTTGGACATCAACGCCCTGCCCGACCTGCTGCATGCCGCCGAGCTGATGCACTTCACCGGGCTGAACATTACCTATCCGTGCAAACAGGCGATCCTGGCGCTGCTCGATGAACTGTCCGACGAGGCCCGCGGCATCGGTGCGGTCAATACAGTGGTGTTCAAGCACGGCAAACGTATCGGCCACAACACCGATTGCCTGGGGTTCGCCGAAGGGTTTCGGCGCAACTTGAATGACGTGGCGCGCCAACGTGTGGTGCAGATGGGCGCTGGCGGTGCGGGCGCAGCGGTGGCCCACGCGCTGTTGGCGGAAGGTGTCGAGCAGTTGAGCATTTTCGACGTGGACGCCAATCGCGCCCGCGACCTTGTGGATAACCTCACGCAACGTTTCGGTGCTGGCCGGGCCCAGGTCGGCAACCACTTGGAGAACGCGATGGCCGAGGCCGACGGCGTGGTCAATACCACGCCGATGGGTATGGCCAAGCTGCCCGGCACACCGGTGCCGGTCGCTCTGTTGCGCACTGAGTTATGGGTCGCGGAAATCGTGTATTTCCCACTCGAGACCGAGCTGCTGCGCGACGCCCGCGCCTTGGGCTGCCGCACGCTGGATGGCGGCAACATGGCGGTGTTTCAGGCGGTGAAGGCGTTTGAGTTGTTCAGTGGGGAAGTGCCGGATGCGCAACGGATGTTGGCGCACTTCCAGAGCATGAACGTTTCACTGTAGGAACCGAATCCAAATGTGGGGCTTGCATTTCAGCCTCGAGCCTCGCATGGACTCAAACCTGCAAATAGCGCATCACCGAGTCACAAATCATGTCCCGGTGCCGCTGTTTAATCGCTTCATCCGACAACTCAATTTGAAAGATCTCACTGAACGTATGGCGGTTGGACACACGGTAAAAGCTGAACGAGTTGATCAGCAAGTGCACGTCCAGCGGCTCCAGCCCCTCGCGAAACACCCCCATCTCGGCCCCGCGACGCAACGTCGTGCCCAGCGCTTCGAGAATGTTGCTGTTCATCGCCTTGATCGCATCCGAGCGCTTCACGTACTCGGCATTGTGGATATTTTCGATGCTGACAATGCGCACGAAATCCACGTTCTGGTCGTGGTGATCAAAGGTGAACTCCACCAGCCGACGGATCGCTTCGCGCGGTTCCAGCGCGGTGAGGTTCATCTGGGTTTCGGTAGTGCGGATGTCGCCGTAAAGCTTCTCCAGCACCTCGACGTACAACTGCTCCTTGCTGCCGAAGTAGTAATAGATCATGCGCTTGGAGGTGTGGATGCGCTCGGCGATCGCATCCACGCGAGCGCCGGAAAGGCCCTGCTGGACAAACTCCACAATGGCTTCCTGGAGTATGTTCTCGCGGGTCTTTTCCGGGTTGTTCTTACGACTCTTGCGGGGTGCCTCGGAGGTCATGGTGCGCTCACGGCCAGTGTTGTGCAGGCCGTGATTATGGGCCGCGATGCGGCCTGAAAGAAAGCACCGGACCCGTCGTTATAAACGCGCCTGGCGAACCGCACCGCTGCGCGATTTGGCCATTGCCGCCAAGCGCACCGCCACATTGGCCGCACCGTAGCCGGCATAGCCATTCTTGCGCTGGATGATCTCGAAGAAAAACCGCCCTTCGAACGGCTCGGTGTACACATGAAACAACTCACCGCCCTGGGCGTCGCGGTCGTACAGCACGTTGTAGTAAGCCAGCTCGCTGAGGAACTCCTCGTCAAAATCGAAACGTGCCGCCAGGTCATCGTAATAGTTGAGCGGGATATCCAGCAGCGGCACCCCCGCCTCCTTGGCGCGGCTCACTTCGGCGAAAATATCTGCGCAATCGAAGGCAATGTGGTGCACGCCCGAGCCGCGATAGCTCGACAGGGCATGGGAAATGGCGGTATTGCGGTTCTCGGAGATGTTCAGCGGCAGGCGAATCGAGCTGCAACGGCTGCGCAATGCACGGCTTTTCACCAGGCCGTAAGGATCGGGCAACACCACTTCATCATCGGCCTCGAAATCCAGCAGGCTCTTGTAGAACAGCACCCAACTGTCGAGGCTGTCGGCCGGCAGGGCCATCGCCATATGGTCAATACGCAACAGGCCTCCGCTGGCCGTCGAAGCGGTTTGCAGGTTGAAGTCGGTGTCGTACAGCGTGCCTTCGCTGGGGTCCACCAAGTAAATCAGGCTGCCATCCGGTGCGCGCACGGCCGCCAATTCCAGCTCGTTGGGCCCGACCAGGCCGCGATACGGCTGGCCCTTGTAGGCCACCGCGCGCTCCAGCGCCTTGGCGCTGTCCTTGACCCGGATCGCGGTGGCGCACAACGACGGCCCGTGGGCCTCGAAAAAGTTGTGGGCGAAAGAATAGGGTTCGCAGTTGAGGATCAGATTGATATCACCCTGGCGCAGCAGGCTCACGCTCTTGGAGCGATGCTGCCCGGCCTTGACAAAGCCCAGGCGCTCGAGCCAATGGGTGAGCTTGGCGCCAAGGCTTTCATCGACAGCGAATTCGAGGAACTCGATACCGTCATATTCGCTGGCCGCCGGGGTATCAAACAGGATCTCGACCGGTTGCACCGGTGCTTCCTGCTTCAGGCGTTCGCGGGTTTTCTCCTCCAGGTACAGCAAGGAGCGCAGGCCATCCGCCGCATTCGCGCGGGTGGGCGCGGCGCGGAAGCCGTCGTTGAAGATTTCCAGGGACAATGGCCCGGTGTAGCCACTCTTGATGATCGGCGCGAGGAACCCCGCCAGGTCGAATTCGCCCTGGCCGGGGAAGCAGCGGAAATGTCGGCTCCATTCCAGGACGTCCATGGCCAGGATCGGCGCGTCGGCCATTTGTACAAAAAAGATCTTGTCGCCGGGGATCTCGGCAATGGCACTCGGGTCGCCTTTGAGGGACAGGGTGTGAAAGCTGTCGAGCAGTACGCCCAAGTTTGGGTGATCAACCTGACGCACCAGGTTCCACACCTGTTGCCATGTGTTCACATGCCTGCCCCAGGCCAGGGCTTCATAGCCGATGCGCAGGCCACGGCGACCGGCGTGTTCGGCCAACAGGCTCAGGTCATCGAGCAAAATGCGCTCGTCACCTACACAGTCGGCCGACGCATTGCTGCACACTAGCACCAGGTCGGTGCCCAGCTCTTGCATCAAGTCGAACTTACGTTCGGCGCGTTCCAGGTTGCGCGCCAGCCTGTCGCGGCGGCAGCCTTCAAAGTCGCGAAACGGCTGGAACAAGGTGATGGCAATGCCGAGGTCGGCGCACATCTGCCTGACTTCACGGGGGCTGCCGTCGTAGTACAACAAGTCGTTCTCGAAGATTTCGACCCCATCAAACCCGGCGGCGGCAATGGCTTCGAGCTTTTCCGGCAGGGTGCCGCTCAAGGAAACAGTGGCGATGGAACGTTGCATGGGCGACTCCCGGAAATTGTTGTTTGCAGCAAATTATTCGCCCCCAGCCTACACGCAGCAATTAAAATGTACGAACCGGTTAGTTTTTAGTGCGATTATCGAACACTATGCCGGTTTGGCGAATTGACGATTTTTTAGCCACTGCGCACCATCAATGACGCAACAGACCCAGAACACACCATAAAAATTTCAAAAAACGGGTACGACCTCATGCCTCTGCAAAACTCCGCCCTGGCCGCGCGCCCGGGCACCCCGCACGCCGGCATCGGCGACAAGATCCGCGGCGCCTTGGCCGTGGGTAAAACGCGCTGGGGCATGCTGGCCCTGGTGTTTTTCGCCACCACCCTGAACTACATCGACCGCGCCGCGTTAGGCGTCATGCAGCCGATCCTCGCCAAAGAGATGAGTTGGACGGCGATGGACTACGCCAACATTAACTTCTGGTTCCAGGTCGGCTACGCCATCGGCTTTGTGCTGCAGGGCCGACTGATCGACCGAGTGGGCGTGAAACGCGTGTTCTTCTGCGCGGTATTGCTGTGGAGCCTGGCGACGGGCGCCCACGGCCTGGCCACTTCGGCGGTAGGCTTTATGGTGTGTCGCTTCATCCTCGGGCTCACCGAAGCCGCCAACTACCCGGCGTGCGTCAAAACCACGCGCCTGTGGTTCCCGGCCGGTGAGCGTGCAGTGGCGACCGGTATCTTCAACGCCGGCACCAACGTGGGCGCGATGATGACGCCGATGCTGTTGCCGTTGATCCTGCAGGTGTGGGGCTGGCAGGCGGCGTTCCTGTGCATGGCGTCACTTGGCGCGATCTGGCTGGTGTTCTGGGGTTTGAAGTACTACAACCCGGAAGACCATCCGACGGTTAAACAATCCGAGTTGGACTACGTGCAACGGGAAATCGAACCGGAACAACCCGGCGTCCCCTTCAGCCGTATCCTGCGCATGCGCGGCACCTGGGCCTTCGCCATCGCCTACGCGCTGACCGCGCCAGTGTTCTGGTTCTACCTGTACTGGCTGCCGCCGTTCCTGAATCAGCAATACAACCTGGGCATCAACGTCACGCAGATGGGCATCCCGCTGATCATCATTTACCTGACCGCCGACTTCGGCAGCGTGGGAGGCGGGATTCTGTCGTCATTCCTGATCGGCCGTGGCATGAACTCGATCAAGGCGCGGCTGCTGTCGATGCTGCTGTTTGCCTGCTGCATCGTCAGCGTGATCATGGCTGCCGGCTCCAGCCAGCTGTGGGTCGCCGTGCTTGCCATCTCCCTGGCGATTGGTGCGCATCAGGCCTGGACCGCCAACATCTGGAGCCTGGTGATGGACTACACGCCCAAGCACATGATGAGCACGGTGTTTGGTTTCGGCGGCATGTGCGCGGCCATCGGCGGTATGTTCATGACTCAGATCGTCGGCCACATCCTTACCGTGACCAACAATAACTACACCGTGTTGTTCACGCTGATCCCGGCGATGTACTTCATTGCGCTGATCTGGATGTACTTCATGGCGCCGCGCAGAATTCCTACCGTAGACGTCTGAGCTTCCCCCTGAGCTATCTGCGCCGCTGCTGCCAGGCAGCGGCCAGCCCGCTCATGCAGATCACCCCGATGCCGACCACCGTGGTCAAGTCGGGGGTATGGTTGAACACCAGCCAGCCCAACAACCCCGCGAATACGATCTGGCAATAGCCGAACGGCGCCAACAAGGCTGGCGCCGCGAAGCGGAACGCCTGGGTCAGCATCAAGTGTGCGGTCATCCCGCAAGTGCCCAGGGCCAGCATCAACACGCCATGCCACAGCGTCGGGACCTGCCAGAAGAACGGCACCATCGCACTCATCACCAAGGTATTGCACAGGCCGGCAAAGAAGTTGCTGGTGGTGGGGGTGTCGACTTTACTCAGGATGCGCGTCAGCAGTTGGTAGAAGCAGAAGAACATCGCCGAACACAGCGGCAGCAATACGGCCGGGGTAAACAGCTCGCCGCCGGGGTGGATGATGATCAGCACGCCGACAAACCCGCAGATGACCGCCAGCCACTGGCCGCGCGTCACGTGCTCGCCGAGCAGCGGCACCGAGAGTGCCGTCACCAGGATCGGCGCGAGGAAGTTAACCGCCGTGGCTTCCGCCAGCGGGATGTAATGCAGCGCCGCAGTAAAAAACAGGCTCGTGCCCAACAGGCAAAGCGCCCGCACCACCTGCATCCCCGGTCGTTTGCTGCGCAATACGCGCAGGCCTGATTGCGGCAGGAAGATGCCGGCCATCAACAAGGTATGCACCAGGTAACGCACCCACACCACCATCACGACGGGGTAGAACCCCGCCAGGTATTTGGACAAGGCGTCATGGCTGGAAAACAGAAACGTCGCCAGCACAATCAGCAGGATGCCTTTGAAAGGGTGGTTGACGCCGGATAGAGGAGTACTGACGGTCATTGAGTTCTCTTGCGTGGCGGGCTGAACACTGTGCACTTAATGAAATAGCGCTCAACCCGGTAATCTAGCAGCCGGGCCGGAGTCTGCCCCTAGAGCATAACCAAACACCGTGCGAACAGCGCACTAAATCACGGGATTCGAGTCCAACGCTGCACGTTGACTGCCGTGTTGCACACTTTTTAACCAAGGCCCTGCCGCTATGAAAAAAACCCTCTTTGTTCTGTCTGCCCTTGCCCTGCTCACCGCTTGCAATCAAGAAGCCAAGGAAGCCCCCAAACCTGCCCCGGCTTCGGTGCAGGCCACCCTGGTGCCAGAGACCCCGCCCACCGACAAATGGGTCGGCAAGTGGATCGGCGTCGAAGGCCTCAACCTGACCATCGCCAAGGACGACAGCATTGGCCGTGGTCATTACATCCTCACCATGCAATACGGCCTCGACGCCGACGACTCAGGCACCTTCAAGGGTGAAGCCGCCGAAGACGGCATCGCCTTCACCCGCCCCGACGGTCCACAGCTATTGCGGGCTGGCGACGGTGCCGCCACCGGGCTGAAATGGCTGGCGGATAAAAAGGACTGCCTGATTGTCGATACCGGCGAAGGCTATTGCCGCTAATAACGACCATAATCAAACACTGTCATCACCCAGAGGATTGCCCACATGCTATGGAAAAAAGGCCGACGCAGCGACAACGTGGTGGATGCACGCAGTGACGGCGGCGGTGGCGGCGGCATGCGCTTTGGTGGCGGCAAAGGCCTGAGCCTGGCGGCGATTGTGCTGATCGTCGGCATCGGCTGGCTGACCGGCCAGGACCCGATGCAGATCCTCGGCCAGTTGACCGGCCAGATGGAACAGGCACCGTCGGTGAGTACACAGCCGCGCCAGGCGCCGCCGGCCAACGATGAGCAAGCCGATTTTGTGCGGGCCGTACTGGGCGATACCGAAGACACTTGGGGCCAGGTGTTCCAGGAAAACGGGTTGGCCTACAAGAATCCGAAACTGATCCTGTTCCGTGGCCGGGTGAATTCGGCCTGCGGTGGTGCCACCTCGGCCAGCGGCCCGTTTTATTGCCCGGCTGACCAGCAGGTGTACCTGGACCTGGGGTTTTTCCGGGAAATGTCGCAACGCTTCCAGGCCGCCGGCGACTTTGCCCAGGCGTATGTGATCGCCCACGAAGTCGGGCACCACGTGCAGACGTTGCTCGGCATCTCGTCGAAAATCCAGGCCGCGCGCCAACAGGGTCGGCAAATGGAGGGCGATGGAGGTCTGCTGGTCCGTCAGGAACTGCAAGCCGACTGCTTCGCCGGGGTGTGGGCCAACCGTGCGCAAAAGCGCTTGAACTGGCTGGAGCCCGGCGACATTGAAGAAGCGCTGAATGCGGCCAACGCAATTGGCGACGACCGCTTGCAGCAACAGGGTCAGGGCCGTGTCGTACCGGACTCGTTTACCCACGGCACCTCGGCACAGCGGGTACGCTGGTTCAAGACTGGCTTCGCCCAGGGCCAGATCAATCAATGCGATACGTTTACGGCCAAGAGTCTCTAGATGAATAAACGATTGGGATTGCTGCTGGGTTTGGTGCTGACCTGCTCTACCACCTTGGCCGCCGAACATGGCGTCAAAGTCGTGAGTCCCGATCGTTTTCACCTGGATGCCGGTGACCTCAGCCTCGGCGTGAGCCAGGACTGGCGCCAGCCGCTGCCCCAAGTCACCCGTGCATTGATCATCGTGCAGGGTCGCCTGCGTAACGCGCAGACTTACCTGCAAAGCGGTGAAAACGCCGCCGAGCACGCAGGCCAAGCTGCCAATACGCTGGTGATAGCGCCGCAGTTTCTGAATGAGTTCGACGTGAAGCGCAACCACCTGGACAACCAGGTACTGCGCTGGAAGGGCAATGACTGTCGCGGGCACAACTATTTTGTGCGACCTCCAGCAGCGGCATCCGCAGGTGGGCCACTGGTGGGTGGAAGAGCCTGGAGTGGGGCATAACGGGGATGGGATGTTTACGTCACCGGAGGGGCAGAAGGTACTGTTCACAAATTAACAGACAAAACCGGATCAACATGTGGGGGCTTGCTCGCCCCCACATTTGATTTTCGGTGTCCGGTTTAAATCATCCGACGCAGCGCCACGCAATCCTCGGCATGCCAATCCGCCAACTCCGGCCACGGGTTCTCGGGCAGGTTAACCAACACCGTCCGCGCACCTGCCGCTCGGCCACAATCCAGGTCGAAGCGGTAATCACCGACCATCACCATCTCGCTCGGCGCGACATCCCAAGCGGCTGCCAGTTTCAGAAAACCACCCGGGTCCGGCTTCGGTGGCGCATCTTCACGCCCCAGCACATCCTCGAGGGCAAAACAGTCCGCCAGGCCAATTGCCTCCAGCGTAACGTGGGCCAACTCCCGCGCATTGCGGGTCAGGATGCCCAGGCGATAACCACGCCCGGCCAGCTCGCGCACCAACTCAACCGCGCCTTCTGCGGCGACCGAACCCAGCGCCAACTCGCGCTCATGCTCCAGCAGCCAGGCATGCTTGGCCGCCGCCTCATCCGCGGGCAACGCCGCCAGATGGGTGAGAATATCGTCCTCGGGCGGGATCTCCAGGGCCACGCGAATGGCCGCAAAGTCATGCACGGCCACCGTCAGCGTGCCATCCATGTCGAACACCCAGTGCTTAACGTCCGTCAGGCTCATGCCCAGTCCTTGCGATGGCGAATCAAGCCTTCCTGGGTCACCGAGGCCACCAGTTGCCCGGCGCGGTTGTACACACTGCCCCGGGAGAACCCACGGGAATTGCCGGCCCACGGGCTGTCCATGGCGTACAGCAACCAGTCATCGGCACGCAGGTCAGCGTGAAACCACAGCGCATGGTCGAGGCTGGCGACCTGCATGTCTTTCTGCCAAACGGTCTTGCCATGGGGCAGCAACGAGGTGGTCAACAGGCCGAAGTCAGAGGCGTAGGCCAGCAGGTACTTATGCAGCGCCGGCGCGTCGGCCAAAGCGCCGTCGGCACGAAACCACACGTATTTGACCGGGTCGGATGGCTGCGGATTGAACGGGTCTTTTTCGGTGACCGGGCGCACTTCAATCGGCTTGGGGCACAGCAACTTGTCGCGCATAGGCTCGGGGATCAAGTGCGCACGCTGTTTGGTCAGCTCAAGCTCGGACGGCAAATTTTCCGGTCCGACCACCACGGGCATGGTGGTCTGATGGTCAAAACCTTGTTCGTCGTACTGGAACGAGGCACTGCAGGTAAAGATCGGGTGGCCCTTCTGGATCGCCGTCACACGACGTGTGCTGAAACTGCCGCCGTCGCGTACGCGGTCCACTGAATACACCACCGGCAACGCCGCATCACCAGGACGCAGGAAGTAACCATGCAGGGAATGCACGTGCCGCGCTTCTTCTACAGTCTGGCTGGCGGCCGACAGCGATTGGCCGAGCACCTGGCCGCCGAACAGTTGGCGAAAACCCAGGTCCTGGCTGCGGCCGCGAAAGAGGTTTTCCTCGATCGGCTCCAGGGTCAGCAAGTCAACCAGATCTTCCAATACTTGGCTCATAGAGCAACTCCTACAACAATCGAGAGGGCATTCCGGGCTGCTTATCCGTGCAGCGTGTCCAACCATTGGGCGCGGGTGATGCGATACAAAACATGATGGCGCAGCGGGTCATCGGCTGCGACCTTGGGGTGTTCAAAATCTGCCTGGGGATCGTAATGCATACCGATGGCCTGCATGACTTTTTGTGACGGCAGATTGGATTCCGTGGTGAAGGCAACGATTTCGTCCAGTTGCAAGCGGTCGAAACCACAGCGCAGCGCGGTCCACGCCGCCTCGCTGGCGTAACCCAGGCCCCAGTGTTCGCGAGCCAGGCGCCAGCCGATTTCCACCGCTGGGGTAAAATCCGCTTCGAAGCTGATATTCAGCAACCCGGTAAGGCCGATGAAGTCACCGGTGTCCTTGCGCTGCAATGCCCACAGGCCAAAGCCATATTCGGCGAAATGACCACGAACCCGGCCGATCAACGCAGCGCTTTCCAGATGGCTCAGCTTGGCCGGGAAATAGCGCATCACCTGCGGGTCGGCGCACATGCGCGCAAACGCCAGCAGGTCGCTGTCGCGCCATTGGCGCAGCACCAGCCGTGCGCTTTCCAATTCGAGTATCGGCTCCATGGGTCCCCTCCCTTGCCATGTGCGTGAGTGTACAGCGCTGGTAAGATCCGTCGCAGGTTCCCGTCAGAAAATCCTATGCCTTTGCCGTTGATCTATCACGATGACTACAGCCCCGAGTTCCCGGCGGATCATCGCTTCCCCATGGACAAATTCCGCCTGTTGCGCGACCACCTGGTGTCCACGGGACTGACCGAGGACAGCCAACTGCTGCGCCCACAACTGTGCCCACCGCAGATTCTGGCCCTGGCCCATGACGCTGGGTATATCGAGCGCTATATGAGCGGCGAGTTGTCCCGCGAAGACCAACGGCGCCTCGGTCTGCCTTGGAGCGAAGCGCTGGCGCGACGCACTGTGCGTGCAGTCGGCGGCTCCATTCTCGCGGCGGAACAGGCGCTGGACCATGGCCTGGCCTGCCACCTGGCCGGGGGCACCCATCACGCCCATTACGATTATCCGGCCGGCTTTTGCATCTTCAATGACCTGGCGGTGATCAGCCACTACCTGCTGGCGAGCGGCCGCGTCAACCGCGTACTGATCTTCGACTGCGACGTGCATCAGGGTGATGGCACCGCGCGCATTCTCCACGACACGCCGGACGCCATCACTGTGTCGCTGCACTGCGAAAAGAACTTCCCGGCGCGCAAGGCCCAGAGCGACTGGGACATCCCGCTGCCGATGGGCATGGGCGATGCCGATTACCTCAAGGTGGTGGACGACGCGCTCAACTACCTGCTGCCGCTCTACCAGCCCGACCTGGTGCTGTACGACGCCGGCGTCGATGTGCATAAAGACGACGCCCTCGGTTACCTCAAGCTGACAGACGAAGGCGTCGCCGCCCGCGACGAAAGCGTCATGCGCCACTGCCTGGGGCGCGACATCCCGGTGATGGGCGTGATCGGCGGCGGCTACAGCAAGGACCGCCCGGCCCTCGCCCGCCGCCACGGCATCCTGCACCACAGTGCGCAACGGGTCTGGACGTCATCAGGTTGTCATTGAACCGTGGGCGTTACCCACAATGCCTGTGGAACCACCTGTGGATAACTTGAGCGTAAGCACCTGAAAGCCAGAAGCAGTATGGCCTGTAGGAAGCTGTACATTTTTTGATCAGGCAGTTGCGCCGTCCTCGGGTAGAATGCTCGGCCTATTCAGCGACCGTAGCCCAGCCCATGCCTCAGACCCCTGCTCTTCACGTTGCCATTATCGGCGGCGGCCCCACCGGGCTGATGGCTGCTGAAGTCTTGAGCCAGGCAGGCGTGCGCGTGGACCTGTACGACGGCATGCCCTCGGTGGGGCGCAAGTTCCTGCTGGCCGGGGTGGGCGGCATGAACATCACCCATTCCGAGGCGTACCCGGCGTTCCTGTCACGTTACGCCGAGCGCGCGCCGCATATGGCGCCCTTGTTGCGTGGGTTTGGTGCCGAAGCGTTGTGCGAATGGATCCATGGCTTGGGCATCGAAACCTTTGTCGGCACCTCTGGCCGCGTATTTCCTACCGACATGAAAGCTGCCCCCCTACTGCGTGCGTGGCTCAAGCGCCTGCGCGATCAAGGCGTGGTTATCCACACTCGCCATCGCTGGACCGGCTGGAATGCCCAGGGTGATTTACTTATCCACAGCCCGGATGGCGAAAAAACTGTCCACAGCGAGGCAGTGTTGCTGGCCCTCGGCGGCGGCAGTTGGTCGCGCCTGGGTTCTGACGGTGCCTGGCTCAAGCTGCTGGAAGACAAAGGCGTGCCTTACATCCCATTGCAACCCAGCAATTGTGGCTTCGAGGTGTCGGCCTGGAGCGAATTGATGGTCAGTAAATTCGCCGGTGCGCCGTTGAAAAACGTCGCTATCGGCCTGGGGGATGACAAGCCTCGGTTAGGGGAATGTGTGGTCACTGCCACCGGTATTGAGGGCAGTTTGGTCTACGCACTGTCGGCGCCGATTCGTGAGGCGATCAACCGCGACGGTTCGGCCACGGTGCATATCGACCTATTGCCGAGCAAGCCGCTGGATAAGGTCCTGGCTGCCTTGTCAAAGCCACGTGGCTCGCGCTCGATGAGCAAGCACTTGCACAGTCAGTTGGGGTTGGATGGGGTGAAAGCGGCGCTGTTGCGTGAGTTGGCACCGGCAGAGCACTTCAACGATCCGGCGCAATTGGCGGTGGATATCAAGGCGTTGCCGTTGACGCTGGTGAAGACGCGACCGATGGATGAGGCGATCAGCACTGCGGGCGGCGTGCCGTTTGAGGCGTTGGATGAGCGCTTGATGCTCAAGCAATTGCCGGGGGTGTTTTGTGCGGGGGAGATGCTGGATTGGGAAGCGCCGACGGGGGGCTACCTACTGACGGGATGCTTTGCCAGCGGATGGGCGGCTGGGCGTGGGATGTTGGAATGGCTTAAAGGCAGTTGCAAGCTGCAAGCCTAGAGCTGCAAGCAAGAGCAGCGTCGTGCCCACTTGCAGCTTTTGGCTCGCAGCTCATAGCGGCTCTATTTCTTCTTACGCGGCCCAGTATTAAACACAGGCACCTTGCGCACCGGCTTGATCGAAGGCTCCACCGGCGCTGCATCCCCGCTGTCCACCCACTTGCCCAGGTTGCGCTTACCGCCACCACTCGACGTTTTAGGCTTCTTCGGTTTTTTCGGCTTCTTCACCACTTGCCCGCTGGCATCGGTGTCCGGCACGCGGTGCTCCGGTTCGAAATCCTGCTCCATATGCCGGCTCAGCGTCTGACGCGTCAGCATCTCAATGGCCGACAGCATGTTCACTTCATCGGCGCACACCAGGGAAATCGCTTCACCGGTATTGCCCGCGCGACCGGTGCGGCCGATGCGGTGGATGTAGTCCTCAGCCACGATTGGCAGGTCAAAGTTGACCACCAGCGGCAGGTCTTCGATGTCCAGCCCACGGGCCGCCACATCGGTAGCCACCAGGATCTGCACATCACTCGATTTAAAACGGTCCAGCGCACGTTGGCGAGTGGCTTGCGGCTTGTCGCCGTGGATACCATCGGCATTGATACCCAGGCCTTGCAACTTATCCACCAGCGCATCCACGCCGTTACGGGTCTTGGCGAACACCAGCACCTGCTTCCAACGGCCTTTGCGCATCAGGTGCACAAACAGCTCTGCCTTACGCTTCTTGTCCACCGGCACCACCCATTGCTTCACAGTGTTGGCGGCGACGTTGCGCGGGCTGACTTCGATGGTCAGCGGGTCGTTGAGCATCTGCCCGGCGAGCAGGCGGATCTCATCGGAAAAGGTGGCGGAGAACAGCAGGGTCTGGCGCTTTTTCGGCAGCATGCGATAAATGTTGGCAAGCTCTTCGGAGAAGCCCAGGTCGAGCATGCGGTCGGCTTCGTCCAGTACCAGGGTTTGCAGCTGGTTGAGTTTCAGCGCGTTCTGGCGGAACAGGTCGATCAAGCGGCCAGGCGTGGCGACCAGGATGTCGACGCCTTTGCGCAGCTTCATCATCTGCGGGTTGATGCTCACGCCGCCGTACACGGCGTAAGTGGTCAGCGGCAGGTTTTGCGCGTACTCGGCAACGCTGGCGTGAACCTGTTCGGCGAGCTCGCGGGTTGGGCACAGGATCAGCGCACGCGCCGAGTTGGCAGCGACTTTCGGCCCTTCCATGGTCAGCAACTGCAGCAGCGGCACGGCGAAACCGGCGGTCTTGCCGGTGCCGGTCTGGGCCGCGGCCATCAGGTCGCGACCGGCCAGCACCGCCGGAATGGCTTGCGCCTGCACCGGCGTCGGGGTCTGGTAGCCAAGCGTCTCAAGGGCGCGCAGCAAGGGTTCGATCAGGCCAAGTGTGGCGAAAGTCATGTGTTTACCGTAGGAAAAATTCAGCGCACTGCGCGTAATGCGCGGCAGTTTACCTTATTTCCGGCTTGGGCTTGCGCCACTGGGGCAGGCTGATCAATAGCACCGCGCTGATAATCACCAGCATCGCAAGGGCTTCTTCCATGCCAATGGTCTCGCCCACGAATACGATCCCCAACAACACCGCCACCGCCGGGTTGACGTAGGCATAGCTGGTAGCCGCCGCCGGGCGTACATGCTTGAGCAGGTACATATAAGCGTTAAAGGCGATGATCGAACCGAACACAGCCAAATAGGCCAGGGCCAGCCAACCTTCCAGCGGTGGCATAGCCTGCAGGCGCTCACCGGTCAACACGCTGCCGATCAACAACGTGACGCCGGCCACCAACATTTCTGCGGCACTGGCCATGGCCCCTTGAGGCAGCGGCAAGCGCCGGCTCCACACCGAACCAAATGCCCACGAAGCGGCAGCAAATAACAGCAAGGCAGCGCCCGTTGGGCTCGATTGCAAGGTGCTGCCCATGTTGAGCATGGCGATGCCGATAATCCCCAGGACCACCCCGGCCCATTCCAGACGGGTATTGCGCGCGCCCCAGAAATAGCCACAGAGCAAGGTGAACAACGGCACGGTCGCCACGGCCAGTGCGGCAACACCGGACGACACACCCGAGTGCTCGGCCAACGTCACCGAGCCGTTGCCGAAAGTCAGCAGCAAAATGCCGATTTTGGCGGCGGCCTTCCACTGCTCCCAGGTCGGCGCCGGCGCCCCGCGCCAGCGTAAATAGCCGTACATCGCCGCGCCCGCCAGCAAAAAGCGAATCCCACCGAGCATCAACGGCGGCCAGTACGCCACGCCAATCCGGATCACCAGGTAGGTAGACCCCCAGATCACATACAACGCAAAAAAGGCGGCGATCAACGGTAAGGGAAAGCGACGTGAGCCAGGCATTGGGCAGCTCTATGGCAGGTGTAGGGAGGCTTATTCTAAAAAAGCAGGTCGATAAACATAAGTTACAAAACCTGTTTAAACCGCCCATACACTTTTCAAAGCATGGTTATCAGCGCTATAAGCCATGTTTTCGAAAGCCACGCGTTACCGGAGCCTTATCATGGACAAATACGACCGCCTGCTCCTCAGCGCCCTGCTCGAAGACGGCCGCGCCTCCTACGCGCAACTCGCCCGCAAGGTAAACCTCTCCGCCCCCGCCGTCGCTGAGCGAGTGGCCAAGCTCGAGGCCAGCGGCGTGATCACCGGTTATCAGGCCAAGGTGGACCTGTCCAAAGTCGGCTTGCCGATTCAATGCGTGATGGAGCTGCGGCTGACTAACCATGGCAGCCAAAAGACCTACGACGCCCTGGCGCAAATCCCTGAGCTGACCGAGTGCCATCGGGTGACGGGTGATCCATGTGTGATCATGCAAGCGGCAGTGGGCAGCATGCCGGAGCTGGAAAACCTGATTAATCGGGTAGCGAAGTTCGGGTTCAGCAAGACCTCGATCATTTTGTCGAGCGCGATAGAGCGGCGGGTACCGTTGGGGCAGTTGGAGGGGATCGGGAAGAGTGGTGGCTGACCCACCGCCATCGCGGGCAAGCCCGGCTCCCACCGTTGAAATGCATTCCAACTGTGGGAGCTGGCTTGCCTGCGATGACGTAAGTTGCATCAATGCACGTTTGAGCGCTCAACAATCAAATCGACAATCTGCCTGATCGTGGTGATGTGATCCCAATCTGCCTGAGTGGCGTGCAGGTTGAACTGCCATTTGATCTGCATGACGAAGCAGGTCAAATCGTCATCAATGATCTTGAAGTCATGGATGAAATCCGTTTGTTCTGTCACTTGGCTGCGGTCGATGAAGCCAATGATATCGACGAACAGTTGGATGACCTTTTCGCTGATCTCGGCCCTCATTTGGCTAACTCTCTTTTTTTCTCCCCCGATATACGAACAGGTACCAGAGGGCTGTTCTAAATGGCCAGCAAGACCGCTCCCTTTCACTTGCGGGAAGTTTCCGAGCGAGCTTCAACCCCTTGCTCCGCAAAGACTGCACCACTAATCTGCCCCACGTCATCGGCCCCTCGATGACCGGAAGTGCAAGCCGAAATTGACGGAAGGAGCGAGTCAAATACTCTGGAGTTCTGAACATGATCAAAGCAACTTCCACATCGAACGCAAACTTCCTCAGCGAAGACGCCCTGCTCAATCGCCGAGCCATCGACTACTACCTCAAAGCCTGCGCCCCGGATGCGCCGAACTTTATCTTGAATGACAACCTGAGCTTCGAAGATGCCCTGGCCCATGCGGCGGATTTGCTGCATTGCGCGGTGGAGACGGTGCAGGATTCGGGTGAGGTGCTGAGTGCGCAGCAGCGGGCGGTGATGCATTTGGTGGGGATGGCGAAGGGGGTGGTGGATCGGGCCCTGGAGTGTGTACAGCCTTGATGAGCGCCGCCTAACTAAATGTGGGAACGGCGGTGCGACGATTCGACTTGCTCGCGAAGGCGGTGTATCAGTCAATTTATTCGGCGACTGACACACTGCATTCGCGAGCAAGCCCGCTCCCACATTTTGACCTTCAGTGTTCTTGGGATTGCGGCGGGTTTAGAACCCGCGATGTTTCTTCAGGTGCTCATTGATCTTCGCCGCCGGCACTTTCTGCAAGGTGCACAGCAGTTCGTGGGACAGTTCGCGCAGGCCGTGGGTGCCGCGCAGTTGCTGGGCCAGGTGCGCGGTGAGGTTAGCGGCCATCTCGGCATCCGCCATCGCCCGGTGAGCCTTGCCGGTGTGGGGCAGTTGGGCAAAGGCGTTGAGCGTGCCAAGTTTGTGGTTGGGCGCGGTGGGCATCAAGCGGCGAGCCAGCAACAGGGAGCAGGCAAATTTCTGCAGGCGGGTGCGGCGGATCAGGCCCAGCTCGTAATCCCAGAATTTTTGGTCGAACGCGGCGTTGTGCGCCATTAACGGCGTTGTGCCGACGAATTCGTTGACCTCGTTCATTACACGCTCCGCCGGCGGCGCGCTGCGCAGCATGGCGTTGCTGATGCCGGTGAGTTGTTCGATGAAACCGGGGACGCGCACGCCTGCGTTCATCAGGCTCTGGTAGCGGTCCACGATCTGACCGCGTTCGAGGATAACCACGGCGATTTCCGTAGCGCGGCAGTGGCTGCTCGGGGTGATGCCGGTGGTTTCAAAGTCGATGACCGCTATACGTTCCAAACCTGTTCCAACTCCGTCTAACAATTTATTAAGCCGCAGCGCTTATTTGAGCAGCAACGCACCTTCGATGGGTACGTAGCGACTGGCAGCGCGTATCAGTGAGTTGGCCGTCAGCCCCGGCACGCCGTAAGCCACGGCTTCAACGCCGTGCTTGTGGATGATGCGGTCGAGCAGCATGTCGAAATCACCGTCGCCGGAGGCCAGCACGATTTCGTCGACGTGGTCGGCGGCGTCCATGATGTCGAGGGTGATGCCCACGTCCCAGTCGCCTTTGGCCGAGCCATCACTGCGCTGGATGTACGGCTTGAGTTTTACCGTAAAGCCGAGGTTGCGCAGGATCTGCTGGAATTGCTGCTGCTTGCTGTCGCCGCGGTCGATGGCGTACGCATAGGCCTCGACAATCTGCCCCCGCGAGCTGATGTCAGCCCACAGGGCGGCGTAGTTGAAGTGGCAACCATAGGCCTGGCGGACGGTGTAGTAGAGGTTTTGCACATCGGCGAACACTGCAATTTTCTTCACCGCACTTCCTCATGACAGCCGGGCGCCAGCGCCCGGAAAGGCTGCCAGTATGCCAGCCGCGAGAACGTTTCCGGGAAAAATCAGACCGGGGCGACGAAGCCCCCCCGGTCACGGTGTGTCAGACGAAGGAATCGTCGTCGCCGAAGGAAGAGGAATCGTCGACGTAATCGCTGTCGGCAAAGCTGTCCGAGGCGTTGTCGTTGCCCCAGCTGTCATTGCCGGCAAACTTCTGGTCATCGTTGCCCCAGTTGCCATTGTCACTGGCAGGCGCGGGCTCTTCGCGGATGATTTCCTCGACGACTTGCGGCTGTTGTGAGTTGTGGTTGAACAGGCTGCTGATGCCCTCTGCCAACATCACACCACCGGCCACACCGGCAGCAGTTTTCAACGCACCACCAAGGAAACCACTGCCAATTGGAGCGGCTGGCGCTTGCTGTGGCTGTTGATAATTCGGCTGCGGGGCGCCGTAGTTTTGCTGCGGCGCAGGCTGGCCAAAGGAAGGCCGCGCCGGTTCACGCCAACCGCCGCTGGAAGAGGCTGGCGCGCTCTGTGCCGGTTGCGAATCACGTGAACCGCCTCCGCCAAAGATGCTCGACAAGAAACCACCGCCACCCGAAGCGGCGGGTGGCGCGGATTTGGCCCGTTGCAGCTCATCCTGCAATTGCTGGATCTGCTGCGCCTGTTGTTTGTTCTGCGCGTCGAGAGTCTTGAGCGCGTGTTCCTGCACCAGGATCGACTGGGTCATGAAGTACCCGGCCGCCGGTTGGCGAGTCATGTGCTCCTTGATCCGCGCTTCGGCCTGGGCGTCGCGGGGGGCTGAGTCCGTTTCGGCTTGCTGCAACCGTGAAAACAGTCCATCGATCAGGGTTTGCTCTTCGCTGTTCATGGCGACCTCGTTAGATTGCCGGTAGAAATCGTGGTCTCGCCTTTAATCAGGCGCCGTCTTAGTTATGGGGGTGTTACGAGTTGTTTCAATGGTCTTTACTCAAGGTTTACGTTTGCGTACCGCCAGCCTTGATCGGTTAAAGTGTTGCCCTTGCTTTCAGGCCTGCGATGAACTTGATGAATCCGTTAGACGTATTGCGCGACTCCTTGCGTTTCACCCGACACAACCTGGGCGCCATCGTCCAGTTATGCTTGCCGCTGGTGATTCTCGAAGCCCTGCTGCAACAGGTGCTCAACCACATGGTCGGCCCGGACGCGTTCCCCGGTTACAGCGTGGTGGTGGGGTTGCTGGTGTACCCGCTGTACACCGGCGCGTTGATTCTGTTCCTGGACGCCCGCACCCGTGGCGAGTCGCCGCGCACCCAGGATGTTTGGGCCATGGCCCTGACCCTGTGGCCGCGTTTCGCCCTGCTGACGGCCATGAGCACGCTGCTGATTCTGCTGGGGCTGTCGCTGTATTTCCTGCCGGGCCTGTGGCTGATGGTGGTGCTGGCGTTCGCCGAGTACTTGCTGGTGCTGCGCGGCATGCCGGCGCTGGAGGCCATGAAGGAAAGCTTCCGCCTGACCCGTGGGCATTTCTGGCGAATCCTGGTGTGCCTGCTGTGCGTGATGACACCGTTGTGGCTGCTCAAGGGCGCCAGCGTGGCAGCCTATCCAGAACCGGCGCCATTGCTGGGCCTATTGATAGACAGCGCCCACAGCTTCCTGCAACTGTTTACCAGCGTGGTGCTGTTCCGTTTATTCATGTTGATCGGTGGCGATGCCGACGCGCGGTGATATGCTCCTTGCCACTCCTGAAACGCTATAAGCCGAGCCGATGACCCGTTTATTGCGCATAACCTTGCTGGGCCTGTTGATCATCGCAGGCCTGCTCACCGCACTGATCTACAGCCTGACCTGGCGCCCCGAGGCCAAGGAAACCCTGCCGGTGAGCTGCGTCGCGCCGCGTGCACCAACGCTGCTGCCAGGGCAGGCGCTCAAGGTCATGACCTGGAACGTACAATACCTGGCCGGCAAGAATTACGTGTTCTGGTACGACACCGCCGATGGCAGCGGCCCCGATGATCGCCCCACGGTTGAAGACATGGCCGCCAGCCTCGACGAAGTGGCGCGGGTGATTCGCGACGAAAAACCCGACATCCTGCTGCTGCAGGAACTCGACGAAAACGCCAAGCCTTCCCACTACCAGGACCAGCTCGCCCTTTTGCAGGAACGCCTGGTCGACCTCTACCCTTGCAGTGCCCAGACGTTCGACTGGAAAGCCGACTTTGTGCCAAACCTGCATATCTTCGGCAGCGTCGGCCGCAAATTGGCGACCCTTAGCCGCTACCAGATCGAACACGCCGAACGCCTGCAATTGCCGGCGCCCGAGGCCAATATCCTCAGCCGTCAGTTCCGACCCAAACCGGCCTTGCTGCTGACCTACCTGCCGCTCAGCGACGGCGGCCAACTGGCAGTGATCAACACGCGCCTGGACGGCGCTGCCCCCGGACGCAGCGCGGTGCAGGAGCAAGTCAAAACCACGGTCAAACTGCTGGACAGACTCGAAGGCCGTGGCACGCCCTGGCTGATCGGCGGGGATTTCAACCTGCTGCCCCTGGGTCAATTCCTGCGTTTGGACGCCGGTAAGCGCGGGCAATATTCGCCGGACAGCGAGCTGCATATGCTGTGGGACAAATACCCGATGATCCCCAGCAACAGCCAATCCAGTGGCATCGACCGTGAGAAATGGCTGACGCACTTCCCCAACGACCCAAGCCTTGATGGCCCGGATCGCACCCTGGATTACCTGTTCTACAGCTCGCGGATCAAACGCGTGGAAGCGAAGGTGCGCCAAGACGATACTTTGCGTATTTCCAACCACCTGCCGGTGATCGCCCGCTTCCTGCTGCCTGCCGCGCAATAACCCCTAGGGTTTCAACACCTGGGCCCGCAGCGGCTTAAGCCACTCAAGGCTTTCAACCGTGGTGCCGGATGGGCGGTACTCACAGCCGATCCATCCTCGGTAGCCACGCTGCTCCAGCGCCGCGAACAAGGCGGCAAAGTCCATGGTCCCGGTACCCGGCTCATGACGACCCGGGTTGTCGGCGATTTGTACATGGACGGTCCTGTCGTAAAACTGCGCCAGCACCCCGGCTGCGTCGCCGGTCAAAAGCTGGGCATGGTAAAGATCCAGAATCAGCCCGACACTCGTAAAGGTTTCCAGCACCTGTTGCGCCTTGCTGAAGTCAGACATGTAATAGCCGGGCATCGCCTGCGGGCAGATCACTTCAATAAGCGCGCGCAAACCCTGATCTTCGAGGTACTTGACCGCGTATTCCAGGTTACTGACGTAGGCAGGCGCGCTCTCATCCTGGGGCGTGGTCACGCCAGACATGATGTGCACATCCGAGCAGTTCAGCGCCTTCGCATAGCGGGCCGCCTCGCGCAGCCCATCGCGAAATTCCTGCTCCTTGCCCTGCAAGGCAGCGATGCCTTTGGTAACACCTGCCGGCGCTGCGAACTGAATCAACGGCAGGTTGTATTGAGCCAGGTGATCGGCGAGCAGGCTGGCGTCAAATTCATAGGGCGATGGGAACTCCACCGCCCTGAAACCGGCAGCGGCGGCGGCTTCGATGCGTTGCAGAAAAGGCAATTCGTTGAACTGGAAACCGAGGTGAGCATTGAATTTGAGCATGGGTAACTATCCATCCTGGGAATAAACAAATCATCAGCCTGGAGCCTCATTCGCGGCTCCAGCGCCACGCTATTGAAAGTGGTCAGTGCAAATACTCATGCTCTTCGTATGGTATTTTCCCACTCCAGTGCGGTGGGGGCATCTGCCCCGACGGGAACGGACTGAAGCTAACCATTCGGAATAAAACCTGTGATCAAGAAAGACCTCGCCCTGCAGTTGGCCCCACGCGTCATCGACATGGTTCGCGCCCGTTCGATGAAAGCCGGTGAGCCCTTGCGCGAGCAGACATTTGCGCAAGCGCTCGGGGTGTCGCGCTCGCCGATCCGGCGGGTTTTTGCCTTGCTCGCCGAGTGGGACCTTGCCATTCAAGAGCCCAATCGTGGCTATTTCCTCAAACAAGGTGCCGGGCAGATTCAGGAAGCCGCAGTCCCTTGCGCCAGCGATCCGTTCGAGGACTTTTACCTTCGCGTGGTCGACGACATTCTGAGCGGAGAAATACCTGCGCACTTTTTCGAAGCGCAGTTGTTGCGACGCTATGAGGTGCCCCGGGGGCAGTTGCTCAAGGTGCTGAACCGGTTGGCCGGCGAAGCCATGGTGGAGCGTAAGCCAGGCCAAGGGTGGGGCCTCAAGGACTTCGTGCATAACACGCAGGCGCATATTCATAGCTACCGTTTCCGGATGGCCATCGAACCGGCGGCGCTCCTTGAGCCCGGTTATCAGGTCAATCACGCCGCGTTTGCCCAGGCCAGGCAACAGCAACAGGCCTTGATCGACGGCGAGATCCAGACCTTGTCCCGCGCGCAACTGTTCCAGCTGGGGGCCCAGTTTCACGAAATGATCGTGCAGTGCTCCGGCAATGTTTTTTTCATCGACGCCATACGCCACCAGAATCAGCTCAGGCGCTTTATGGGCTACAAGGCCAACATTGATCGCACGCGTCTTAAGGCGCAATGCCAGGAACACATCCATTTGCTCGACCTCATCGAGTCTGATCGGCGTGAAGAAGCCGCACAGTTTCTCTGGCGCCACCTGGATCAAGTCGGCCGACTCAAGACTGATCAACGCGCAGTGCCAGAAGAAAGCCAAATCTAGAACGCGTCACTGGCTCCCCGTCAGTGCCGGAACTTCGCCATCACCGCGCCCAATAACGGGCCAAGCAGCCTAGCACAATTGTTTCTGATCAAAACAGAATACAAAAAAATCACCAGACAGTTAATTTTTTCACTACATATTGTATTTCGTTACAATAATAGGCAATCATGCGCGCCGCTCGGACTCGGACTCGGACTCGGATCCGTATCGAATCGCACAGGGATGGTGGCCATGAACGAAAGGACGTTGGGTAGTGCAGCGGGAGTCTCAAACCTCCTGTTCGGGGTGTACAACACAGTGGTTGCCCTGCTTGGCGTGATGCTGGCCTATAAAGGCGGCGTGCTGATGGCCGCGGGCGGGTCACCCTATTACGCGATGATGGGCACCGCGCTGTTGTTATCGGCCATCCTCTTGGGCCTGAAAAAGTCCTTGGGCCTCTACCTTTATGGCGCAGCCTCTGTGGCCACCTATGCCTGGGCGGTGTGGGAGTCTGGTTACGATGGCTGGGCCTATATTCCACGCCTGGCCTGGCTGGCGGTTCTCAGCGTGCCGTTCCTGGCGTTCTGGCCCGTAGTACGGCGTGATTTTGCCAACGTCAGAAAAAGTCATTACTTCACCATTATGGGTGTGCTGCCGCTGGTGATGGGGGCTACCATCCTGGTGCCGCTGTTCTACCCGAAAAGCGTTCACCTTGCCGACTCGGCGCACGCCACCACACGCCCCGCCGCCGCCTTCAGCCGCAGTACCGTCGCCTCTCCAGACGGCAATATTGCCGCGTCACACACCGAGACCAACTGGACCGCCTATGCAGGCTCCAACCTGGGCAACCACTATTCAGCCGCGTCGCAGATCACGCCTTCAAATGTGTCGGGCCTGGTCAAAGCCTGGGAATACCACCACGGCGACGTGAAGCAACCCGGTGAGAAAACCAAGTACTTGAACGAAGCCACGCCGATCAAGGTGGGTAACTCGCTCTACACCTGCACCCCCAAGCAAATCATCATTTCCCTGGATGCCACCACTGGAAAGGAGAACTGGCGATTCGACTCCAAAGTCGACCCGGACTACTTCGCCAATGGCGGCGCCTATTGCCGTGGTGTCTCTTATTTCGAAGTCCCCAATGCCAGTGGCTTGTGCGCCTCGCGCATCATTTGGGGCACCAATGATATTCGCCTCGGCGCGGTAGACGCCCTGACCGGCCAGGCGTGTCCCGACTTCGGCAACGCAGGCTTTGCGGATTTGAAAGACGGGCTGGGCACTTTCAGAAAAGGTTCGACGGGTATCACGTCTGCTCCTCTGGTCATTCGCGGGGTGGTGATCACCGGTGGCCGAGTACTCGACTCGGATGTGCGCCCTGCCCCCTCGGGCGTGGTGCGCGCCTACGATGCAGTGACCGGCAAACAGAAGTGGGCCTGGGATTTGGGCCGGCCAGACACCAACGCCCCCGCGGGTAACAACGAGACCTACACCCTCAGCACCCCCAACTCGTGGGCACCGCTGTCGGCCGACGATGAACTGGGCCTGGTGTATGTCACCACCGGCAACGCAGCGGGCGACTTCTATGGCGGCACCCGCACAGCACAAGAAGACAAGTTCAGTTCGTCACTGGTCGCACTGGACGCCACCACCGGTAAGGTCCGCTGGCACTTCCAGACAGTCCACCATGATCTATGGGACTACGACCTGAGCCCGCAACCCAGCCTGATTGATTTTCCGACGGCTGCCGGGCCACGCCCGGCCGTGATCCAGGCGACCAAATCCGGCCAGTTGTTCGTGCTTGACCGCGCCACCGGCGAACCACTGGTGGATGTCGTGCAAGCTCCTGTCCCACAGGGCACCGCCCCGGGAGACTACACCGCAGCCACCCAGCCACTGTCCCCTGGTATGCCGAGCACCATGGGGCGCCCATCGAAAACACCGGAAGTACTGACCGAAGCCAATGCCTGGGGCCTGACGCCTTTCGATCAGATGCAATGTCGCCTCGAATTTCGCCAGGCACGCTACGAAGGGATCTTCACCCCGCCGGTCGTGGGCCAGCAAAGCCTGATCTTCCCCGGCCATCATGGCGGCTTGAACTGGGGCGGTGTGATGGTCGACCTTAAGCGAGGGCTGCTGATCATCAATAACCAGCGCCTTCCTTATATGCAGGGGCTGGTGCCGCGCGAACAACTCGACGCCATCAATGCCAAGTCGTTCCAGGAGTCGCCGGGCAACGCCCAGGGCTTCCGCGTCCAGGCCGGGCTACCTTACGGCGCGATTAAAGACCCGTGGATGTCATCCCTTGACCAGCCATGCATTGCGCCACCCTGGGGCTTTATCTCCGGTATCGACCTGCGCACTCGCGATGTCGTGTGGAGCCGCCCGTTCGGCACAGGCTATGACAGTGGACCTTGGGGGATCGCCTCCAAGATGCGCTTCGAAATCGGTACGCCAAGTGATGCAACGGGCGTGACAACCGCTGGCGGTGTGACGTTCATCGGCGCCGCTATTGACCGGTTCATGCGGGCTTACAACAGCGAAAGCGGTGAGCTGCTCTGGGAAGAACGCCTCCCGGCAGGCAATCAGGCTTCGCCCTTGACCTACATGAGCCAGGGTCGACAGTACGTGGTGGCGGTGGTTGGCGGTCATGACCGAATCCCAACCAAGTTAGGTGACAGCATCATCGCCTGGGCCCTGCCTGAGCAGTAAATCGAGTGCTGTAAGAGAGGCTCGCCATGAGCGTATCGGTGGGTAAAACATATACATGTTCTACCCCCCTCAGTCATGGCGTAGTTTCTGGCACGTATCGCATCACTTCAGAGTGATGACAGGCTAATGACTTATCGCAGGAAGTTTATAAGTAGCGGCCATCATTGCTGCCCTTTATTCAAGTAGCAATACCCACTTCTACGCCAGATTCAAAGCGCCTGACTCTCTCAGCGCGCTCGCAGGCGATTGCGCCCGGTTTACTCACCCGGTGAGAAGCCTGCGCATCGATATATATGCTTTACGTTTTATAAAATTGGATAGGAATTAACAATGCTCGAACTTTCTGATGGTTTGTATCTATTGGTGGGCGTCAGTTTTATTACGTCATTCATGACGGCTGCCATTGGCGTGGGCGGCGGGATTGGACTGCTTGCGGTTATGCCTCAATTTATCCCCATCTCTGCGGTTGTACCGGTTCACGGCTTGATTCAAATGGTCAGCAACGCCAGTCGATTCGCGTTTGACTTTAAAAGTGCGAAAGTGGAAATCCTGCCTAAATACGTTATCGGCTGCCTGGTCGGCGCGTTCATCGGTTACTTCTTCATCGGCAAATTTCCCGAGCAATATTTATCACTGATTCTCGGCTTCTTCATCCTGGCCATCACCTGGACCAAGATCGTCGCACGCCTGGGTTTTATATTTAAAAACTTTGCCCTGGTGGGCTTTTTTCAAACCTTCCTTTCACTGTTCGTGGCCGTAACCGGTTTGATATCGCAGCCCATCCTGATGAAGATGAATATTAATAAAAACGAAGTAATTGTCACCCACGCCATGCAAATGAGCGTACTGCACGGGCTCAAGGTCGCCGCCTTTGTTATTGCAGGTTTTGCGTTCATGGATTACGCCAACCTGATCATCATCATGATTACCGCCTCTACATTGGGTTCGTACTTGGGCGGCTTTCTCAGAGACCGTATATCGCAGCGTGTCGGCGCAATGCTGTTAAAGGCAGGGGTGACGTTTTTTGGTTTGAAGATGATCTTCGATCATTTTTTCAACGGCCTGTAAAAAGTTCTTCCAATAAAACAAGGAGCGTGAAATGAGCACACGTAAGTTTGATTTTTTTGAAACCAAAGAAATCTCGACGTTTCTGAAAGAGCATGGATATTGCGTTATCAAGCCTCAAGACCACTCTCTGGAAGCCTTTAGAGAGACCGCCGGCAAGTTCGGGCTGATTCAGTTTCATACCAAGTCCGATGAACACGGTGTGGTGGGCGGTGGCGAGCCGATCAACAAGGACTGGCAACGCTTCAAGGATGATTATCATGGCGAACTGTCGAGCGATTTTTTCCCGCATACCGATGGGTCATTCTTGAATGGCATCGCCTACGTAGAGGGCACTGCGAAAAAAATCACGCCACCCAAATTCGTCATTCTCCAGTGCGTTTCAAAGCCTGAATTTGGCGGCGACAACTTCCTGGTGGATGGGCAGAAAATCTACAATGACCTGCTTGCCCATCACGCTGACACATTAAAAATATTGATGACCAGCGGCAGTGTCACTTACTGCCGCGACGATTTGCTGTCCATCGATTGCGCAGCCTTTGAAAAAATCGATGACGAAACGTTAAGAATTCGCTACCGGTATGACAGCACTGCGTTTATTCCCGAATGGGCCAGCGCGGCGTTTAAATACATCCAGACCCACTACTCCACCAACGAGCGTTACATTACCCCCATCAGCCTTGAGCCAGGGGACATTCTGGTGATGGATAACCTGCGTGTCCTGCATGCCCGGCATAAATTCATCGATGGCAACCAGCAGAGAAAAGTAAGAAGGCTGTGGATCGCTGATGACGCGAGCACCACATTCAAGAACATCCTGGATCAATCCCCGGTACGCAGGGCCATGCTGCCCTTTCAGAACTACAATGTTGCCCAGTCTGAAACCGCCGGGCATTCGTTCATCGAGTACACCTGTGGCATCCACACCCAAACGAGCAAATCGTTGCCAAACGCGCATAAGCAATTTGACAGTGCGCTTGAAGCGCTTTAAGCCCTTCAAGACAACCACCTTGCTCTGATTCAACGCTTTCAGGTAACCCCCCAGTCATCAAAACGACTGGGGAGTTACTTACATTCAAGGCTTTCTGGGTTTGATCCGGGCCGTAGCTTCGGCCACCAACGGGTCATCCGGCCAGTAATGCTTGGGGTAGCGCCCTTTCAAATCCTTCTTCACCTCGGCGTAGGTACTGCGCCAGAAGTTCGCCAGGTCTTGCGTCACCTGCACCGGCCGCCGCGCCGGGGACAGCAGGTGCAACTTCACGGCCAGGCGCCCGCCAGCGATACGCGGGGTGTCTGCCAGCCCGAACAATTCCTGCAAACGCACTGCCAGAATCGGCGGCTGTTTGCTGTAGTCCAACCGCACTGACGAACCCGACGGCACTTTCACGTGCTGCGGCGCCAGTTCGTCGAGGCGCTGCGGCAGCGGCCACGGCAACAGGTTGTGCAGGTAGCTGGAGATATCCAGGTTGGCGAAATGACTCAGGCGCGAGACTTTGCCCAAGTAAGGCATCAGCCAGTGTTCAAGGCTGGCGAGCAAGGCGCTGTCGCTGATGTCGGGCCACTCGCTGGTGTTGCCGGCGTCGAGTTGGCGCAACAGCATCACACGGGCTTGCCACTGACGCAGTTCCGGAGTCCAGGGCAGCAGTTCCAGGCCTTTGCGGCGCACCAGGTTGACCAGCGCCTGGCTGCGGGCGGATTCGTCGAGGCCGGTCAGGGGTTCGCGGCTGAGTACCAACTCACCGACTTTGCGTTGGCGCTCGGCACGCAAGACGCCTTCGCGTTCGTCCCAGTCGAGTTGGTCAACATTGCGCACTTGCTCGGCCAACACCGTGTCGAACAACGCCGGATCAAAATCCGCCGCCAGGTAGATGCGTTCTTCACGCTGGCCCTGGCGGCTGCCCAGGTCGGCGATCACTAGCCAGGGCTGTTTCATCAGGCTGTCGGCCTCGGCGAATAACGCGGCACGGCCATTGGCCAGACGGTATTCGGCGCCACCGGGACGGCGTTGCTGGGCGACGCGGTCCGGGTAAGCCAGGGCGAGCAAGGCGCCGAGCCAGCGTGGGTGATCGGGGTCAGCCACCGGTTGCGTGGCCTTGCCTCTCAGGTAGCCGCGATATTGCCGGGCCAGTTGCTTGGCGCGCTGCACGCCGCCTTGCGTGCCACGCGCACGTTCTTCGCCGGACAACAGCGCCAGGCGGCTGTGCAAATCCGCGCCGCCCCCGCGCAAGATGTCGCGCTCACCCAGCAAGGCGGCGACATCACACGCCGTCGCCGCAAGCCCCAAGTCCTGCCCACGCAAGAGTAAATGGGCGATACGCGGATGAGCAGGCAACTCGGCCATCTTCTGGCCGTGCCCGGTGAGTGTGTCTTCATTCATGGCGCCCAGGCGCATCAGCAAGTCCTGCGCCTGGGCATACGCAGCGGTCGGCGGTACATCCAGCCACACCAGCTGTGTAGGCGTGACTCCCCAGCGTGCCAACTGCAAGGCCAAACCCGCCAGGTCGGCGGCGAGGATTTCCGCGCTGCCGTAAGCAGCCAGGCCTTCATGCTGGTCCTCGGACCACAAGCGATAACACACGCCCGGCTCCAACCGCCCTGCCCGGCCAGCCCGTTGCGTGGCGCTGGCGCGGGAGATGCGCTGGGTGTCGAGGCGGGTCATGCCGCTGCCCGGGTCGAAGCGCGGCACGCGGGCCAAGCCGGCGTCGATCACCACGCGCACGCCATTGATGGTCAGGCTGGTCTCGGCGATGTTGGTGGCCAGCACGACTTTGCGTTTGCCGGCGGGCGCGGGATCGATAGCGGCGCGCTGAGCGTTCAAATCGAGTTCGCCATGCAGTGGGCACAGCAGCACATCGGTACGATCACCCAGGGCGTCGGCCAGTTGTTGATTGACCCGCCGAATCTCCGCCTGCCCCGGCAAGAACACCAGCACGCTGCCGGTTTCGTCATGCAGGGCATCAAGGATGGTCTGCACCAGGCGCGGCTCGATAAATTCGCCCGTCTGATACGGCCGCCCCCAACGCATCTGCACCGGGAACATGCGCCCTTCACTGCGCAGGATCGGCGCGTTCTCCAGCAGGCTGGCGAGGCGCTCGCCTTCGAGGGTGGCGGACATCAGCAGGATTTTCAGCGGTTGCTCATCACGAAACAGGTCGCGGCCGTTCAGGCTCAGGGCCAGCGCGAGGTCGGCGTCGAGGCTGCGTTCGTGGAATTCGTCGAAAATCAGCAGGCCCACGCCGTCCAGCGCCGGGTCGTCCTGCAGGCGGCGGGTGAGGATGCCTTCGGTGACCACTTCGATGCGCGTGTTGGGGCCGACTTTGCTGTCCAGCCGAATGCGATAACCGACGGTTTCACCGACTTTTTCACCCAGCTCGCTGGCCAAGCGCTCGGCAGCGGCGCGGGCGGCAAGGCGGCGCGGTTCGAGCATCAGGATGGTTTGCCCGGCTAGCCATGGCTCATTCAACAGGGCCAAGGGCACGCGGGTGGTTTTACCGGCGCCGGGCGGCGCTTCCAGCACGGCTTCATGGCGATTCGCCAAGGCGTCACGCAGGGCGGGTAAAACATCATCAATCGGCAACGAATTCATACTGGCTCCAAAGCAGAGCGGCGAGTATAACGGCGAACTGCCGGTTGCCGACGCTGGTCTGAAAAGCACCACCCGATCCTAATGCGAACGCGGTTGAATGTGGGAGCAGCGGTGCGACGACTCGACTTGCTCGCTCCCACATTTGAACATCGTCGCCTGGTATATCTGGCTTATAGTCACCTTTCAATCGTGTTCAGGAGAATTTTTATGCGTATCGCTTCCCGTGTCATTGGTGGTGTCCTCGCCGTCACCCTGCTGAGCCAACTGACGGCCTGCGGATCGATCTTCTACCCGGACCGCCGCGGCCAGATCGACGGCAAGATCGACCCGACGATTGCCGTGCTCGATGCCGTGGGGCTGCTGTTCTACGTTATCCCAGGCCTGATCGCTTTTGGTGTGGACTTCGCCACCGGCGCCATCTACTTCGAACCGGGCAAGACCGCCCAGGTCGCCCCGGAAAAACTCCACGAAGCCATCGGCGCCGACGGCAAGGTCGACAATGCCAAGCTGCAAAGCATCATTCAGAAAGAAACCGGCCGCACCCTGCCGCTGGACGACCCGCGCATGATCCAGTTCAAAGGCAGCGTGCAACAGCTCGCCAGCCTGGGCCTGCAACCTGCCGCTTAAGGAATCGAGCCGCCTATGACCAGCAGTCCCGAACACGCCAGGCTCTTGCGCCTGGCCACTCGCGCTTCGGTGGGCGTGGCCTGTGCGTTGATTATCACCAAGGCCATCGCTTGGTGGTTCAGCGGCTCGGTGAGCATGCTCGCCGGGTTGACCGACTCACTGCTGGACGGCGTGACCTCGCTGTTGAATTTGCTCGCGGTGCATTACGCCCTGCGCCCGGCCGATGACGATCACCGTTATGGGCATGGCAAGGCAGAATCGCTGGCGGGCATGGCGCAGGCGCTGTTTATCGGTGGCAGTGCGGTGCTGATCGCGTTCCAGGCCTACGAGCGGCTGCAGCACCCGGAACCGGTGGGCGCGCCGTGGTTGAGCATTGGCGTGATCGTGTTTTCCCTGGCGTTGACCGTCGCCTTATTAATGCTGCAACACCGGGTGATTCGCGAAACCGGCTCCAACGCCGTGCGCGCGGATTCACTGCACTACCGCTCGGACCTGATGCTCAATGGGAGCATCCTGGTGGCGCTGGTGATGGCGGGTTTTGGCTACCATCAAGTGGACGCCTGGTTCGGCCTGGGCATCGCTGCCTACATCTTGTGGAGCGCGGTCCAGATCGCTCGGGAAAGTTTTGCGGTGTTGATGGATGAAGAGCTGCCGACGGACGTCAGCCAGCACATGTTGGAACTGGCCCGGGGCGTACCGGGGGTGTTGGGCGCACATGATCTGCGCACACGGATTTCCGGCAGCCACTGGTTTGTGCAATTGCACCTGGAGTTGCCGGGGGAGTTGACGCTGTCAGTCGCCCACGGGATCAGCGACCAGGCCGCCGATGCCATTCACAAGGCTTACCCGCGCGCCGAAGTGCTGGTGCATGCGGATCCTGCGGATCAGCTTCAAGCTGCAAGTCACAAGCCTCAAGCTTGACACCAAAAGCTTGAGGCTTGTCGCTGCTACTGTTGCACCTGATAGCCGCGACTGCTCAGGCAGTTGCCCTGGGCCTGGCGGTAGGTTTGCACCACCGCAGGGTCTGGGGCGTACGTCACCGCCTGCGGATCGAAGCCGCTTTGCTGCACCGCCCAGCGATAACAGTCGTAACCGTCCTGCTGCACCTGGGCCGGTGACTGGCCGTTGGCGGGGTACGCCACCACGTCATAGCCATTGCCTTGCGGCGTGGGCTGCGGCGCCGGCACAGCGGTCGGTGGTTGCACCACCACATACTGCTGGGAACTGCTTTCGTAGGTGTAATAAGAGCCCGCCGCAAGAAAGAACAGTGCACTGCCTATCCACACTTCACGTGCATAGTCGGGCAGGTATTGCACGCGGATTCCGTAGGGCGGCGTCACCACTACATAGCGCGGCCCTTGCGGGCGGTACCAGTAGCCACCGGAATAGAAATAATCCCGGCCGCGGTAAGGCACGCGGTAGTTGCGGTCGGGGAAGCGGTCGATCACGTAGCCAGGACGATGTTGCGGGCCTGGGCCCCAACCATTGCCGTGCCCGTCGGGGCGGCCTGGCCAGCGGTTGTCGCCGGGCCGTGAGCCTGGGCCGCCGGCTTCCCAATGTGGGTTACCATCATTGCGTCGCGGGATGTCGCGGTAATAGCCCTGGCGGGGCTCCTGGGTCTGGCGCACGGTGTCGGGGCGACTCTGGATCGGCAGGTTATTCGACGGTTGCGGTTGCTGCACCGGGCGCGGCTGGTTATTTTCCGGCCGTGGCTGGTTGTTCTGCGGACGCGGCTGTTCATTATTCCCAGGCCGTCCGCCCTCCGGCCCTCTTTCATGCTGACCACCGCCTTCAACGCGCGGCGCGTTATCACGCTCGTCGGCCACTGCCTGAGCACCAACGGTGACCATCAGCAAACCAACACCTGCCAAACGCCAGATGCGCTTCATGCTATTCCTCATTGCGGATTAGGGCCTGTCCATGAGACTGGAAAAGCGAGGCCCGGTTCTTGGACAGGTTATCAGCAGGCAAAAGAAAAGGGGTGACCCGTCGGCCACCCCTTGAGAACTTCGTCCTGGCTCAACGCTTTTGGCGTTGGCTCACCTCACGCCGTCTTGTGGACAGTGTGCAGCCTGGAGGCCGGCTCAACCCTGCTGGGGTGGCGGCCGCAGCGGGCCTGATTGGGCGCGCTGTAAGTGGACTGTTGTCCAGGCGGTGATTCTGTTGATAAAGATACAGGCGAGCGCCCGACAGATGATTGCGAAGATTGCGTCAATAAACAGTGCTTGCGCAATTTTTAACCCTTCATAGATAATTAACCGCAATAGTTACGACAAAGGCCAACCCAATGAGCAAGCTTGACCGATACGACCTGAGTATTTTGGCGGAATTGCAGCGTGATGCGAGGATCTCCAACCAGGAGTTGGCCGAACGTATCGGCTTGTCGCCTTCGCCGTGCTCGCGCCGGGTCAAGCAACTGGAGGATGACGGCTACATCGCACGCCAGGTCGCCCTGCTCGACCGCAAGATGCTCGGCCTGAGCCTCACTGCCTATGTGCTGATCGGCATGGACCGTCACACCCCCGAGCGTTTCGAGAATTTCGAAGCGGCCATTCGCACCTTGCCCCAGGTATTGGAATGCAGTTTGGTGACGGGAATGGATGCTGACTACCAATTGAAAGTGGTGGTGCCGGATATGGATCACTACCAGAAGTTGCTGCTGGGGCATCTAACGCGCATTGATGGCGTGACCAGCGTGCGGTCGAGCTTTGTGCTGAACCAGGTGCTCAACAGCACTGAGTTACCACTGACCCATCTGCGTACCTGAGCCCCATGAAGATCAAATGTGGGAGCTGGCTTGCCTGCGATGCAGACACCTCGGTATGTCAGCCAGACCCAGGTGATGCTATCGCAGGCAAGCCTGCTCCCACATTGATTGCATTCCAACTCAAGTCAATATTGCGCCTGTAGCACTGCCGTATACTCGCCGCCTGCCTTTGTCGGAAATACTCCATGAACAACATCGATCCCGTCCTGTTTGAAGAATGGATGATGACCGGCCTGGTCACCATCCTGATCATTTTCATGGGCTTTATCGTCTGGGACCTGGCGAAGAAATCCAAAGCCGGACGCTTTGGCTCGTTCATCCTGTTCTTCGTGCTGGGCCTGGGCGTGGCCGCGTTCATCATCAAGAGCGTGGTCATCGGTCTGATCGAGTCCGGCGCCTTATAAGCGCGCCGGCACTTCCTTCCACTGGCCTTGATCCAGGCCTTCAATTGTCCAATCGCCAATTCGCACACGTACCAGGCGCAAGGTGGGCAACCCCACGGCGGCGGTCATGCGCCGTACCTGACGGTTGCGCCCTTCTCGAATCACCAACTCCAACCAATGGGTCGGCACGCTTTTACGAAAGCGCACCGGCGGGTTGCGCGGCCATAACTCGGGCTCATCCAACTGCCGCGCTTCGGCGGGCAAGGTCTTGCCGTCATTGAGCTCGACGCCGTCACGCAGCCGTTGCAGTTGTTCTTCGGTCGGTTCGCCCTCCACTTGTACCCAGTAGGTTTTCGCCAGTTTGTGCTTGGGGTCGGCAATCCGCGCCTGGAGTTGGCCATCGTTGGTCAGCAGCAACAGGCCTTCACTGTCACGGTCCAGGCGACCGGCCGGGTAGATGCCGGGGATGTCGATAAAGTCCTTGAGGGTCGCGCGCCCGCCTTCGTCGCTGAACTGGGTCAGCACGTCAAACGGTTTATTGAAGAGGATCAACTTCGGCTCGGCCGGCGGTGCCTTGGCGACACGACGGGCTGCGCAATGCGTAGGTTTCACGCTGGGGCGGCGCGAATCAGGACGGGTGGGACGGGACATGGCAAAGGAACATCTAACGGTCAGGACCGACAATCCTAGTGGCCTGACCGTTAAATGACCATCCCAACCGCTTAGCGGAACGGCGGTTCGTCGAAGCTGCGCAGTTTGCGCGAGTGCAGCGAGTTGAGTTCGGTGCGCAGCAGGTCGACGGCTTCGATGCCGATCTTCAAGTGCTGGCTGACCGCGCGCTCATAGAACGCGTTGGCCGAACCCGGCAGTTTGATCTCGCTGTGCAGCGGCTTGTCGGACACGCACAGCAAGGTGCCGTAAGGCACACGCAAGCGGTAGCCTTGCGCCGCGATGGTACCGCTCTCCATGTCCACGGCCACCGCGCGAGACAGGTTGATCAATGGGCGTTCCTGGGCCCAGCGTAGCTCCCAGTTACGGTCGTCATAGGTCAACACGGTGCCGGTGCGCAGGCGTTTTTTCAGCTCTTCGCCTTGTTCTCCGGTGACGTTGGCCGCCGCCCGCTGCAAGGCCATCTGCACTTCGGCCAGGGCCGGAATCGGAATATTCGGCGGCACTACGCGGTCGAGAATCCCGTCGCGGCGCATATAGGCGTGGGCCAGTACGTAATCGCCGATGGTCTGGGATTGGCGCAGGCCGCCGCAGTGGCCGATCATCAGCCAGCAATGCGGGCGCAGCACGGCCAAATGGTCGGTGATGTTCTTGGCGTTGGACGGGCCGACGCCGATGTTCACCAGGGTCACGCCGTGGCCGTCGCTGGCCTGCAAGTGATAGGCCGGCATTTGATAACGATGCCACACAACGCCTGCGGCAATCGCCGACGCTTCACCGTGGTCCATGCTCTTGTCGATCACCACGTTGCCCGGCAGCACCATACGGATAAACCGTGGGTCGCTGCGCAGTTGCTCCAGGCCATGCACGATGAACTGGTCGACATAACGGTGGTAGTTGGTCAGCAGGATCCACGGTTGCACATGGCGCCAGTCGCTGCCGGTGTAGTGCACCAGGCGACGCAGGGAAAAGTCCACGCGCGCCGCGTCGAACAGCGCCAGCGGCAGCGGGTCGGTGTTCTCCCAGTCGTAGAGGCCATCGGCGATGCCATCGGTGGCAGCCGACAGGTCAGTGCTGGGGAACACGCGAGCCAGGGTCGCGGCGGTCACGCCGGAGCCGGCCAGTTCGTCGCCCTGCTCCACCACATACGGGTACGGGATGTTCTGCTGGCTGACGCCCACTTCCACCGTCACGGTGAAGTCGTGCATCAACGGCACCAGTTGCTCCAGCAGGTACTTACGGAAGGCCGCAGGATGGGTGACGGTAACGCTGTAGGTCCCCGGCAACTGGACCTTCGCGTACGCCCGAGTGGTCTGTGGGACTTCGCCGTGGCAGTGGTAGGTCAGGCGCAGTTCTGGGTAACGAAACAGCGCACGTTGTTCGGCATCGGGTTCGACGCGGTCTTTGAGGTACTGCTTGAGGGCTTGATTGAGCGCGCCGGTAGCGCGCTCATGCAGGGCCGCCAGACGATCCACGGCTTCTTCAGCGGTTTGAACGACAACAAAAGCTTCGGTCACGGTAAGCATCCTGTGTTCTGACTTGCAGGCCTTTATCTTGCCTGTATCCCAGGCTCACATAAACACCAGAGTTGGAATGCTTTGAAAGGTGGGAGCTGGCTTGCCCGCGTTTATTCAGTTAGGTGTCGAGCGGGCAACAATCGCTTCCACCTCCATACCACGCGGCAAAGTCCCGTAGGCCCGACCGGATGACTCACCCAACCGGCTGGCAATAAATCCATCACTCACCGCCGCATTCCCTGCCTCCAGCAACAATTTGGCCTGCAACGCCACGGCGATATCCTCGGTCAACTGCCGCGCACGGTACTGGATATCCTGAGTGTCCATAAACGCCGACTTCAGCTGTTCAATATGCCGCGCCAGTGGCTTATCCCCGTGCCCGTCCCCGAGTTCGACAAACAACGCCTCCAGCACACCCGGTTCTTTCGATAACGCGCGCAGCACGTCCAGGCACTGCACATTGCCGGAACCTTCCCACGTCGAATTCACCGGGGCCTCACGATAAAGGCGCGGCAGGATGCTGTCCTCTACATACCCGGCGCCGCCCATGCACTCGGCGGCTTCGTTGATCATGGCCGGGGCGCGCTTGCAGATCCAATACTTGCCCACCGCCGTCACCAGCCGGGCGAACTTGGCTTCCTGCTCATCACCCAGGTTATCCAGGGCCTTGCCCATGCGCATGCTCAGGGCCAGCGCGGATTCGCTTTCCAGTGCCAGGTCAGCCAGCACGTTTTGCATCAGCGGTTGCTCGCCGAGTACACGCCCACCCACCGAGCGATGGGCACAATGATGGCTGGCCTGGGTCAGCGCCTGACGCATCAGGGCGCTGGAACCGACCATGCAATCGAAGCGGGTCATGGCGACCATCTCGATGATGGTGGGCACGCCGCGTCCCTCCTCGCCGATCATCCAGGCCAGGGCGCCACGGAACTCCACTTCGCTGGAGGCGTTGGAGCAGTTGCCGAGTTTGTTTTTCAGGCGCTGGATGTAGAACTCGTTGCGCGTGTCATCCGGGCGATGTCGGGGCAATAGGAAACAGGAGAGGCCCTTGTCGGTTTGCGCCAGCGTTAGAAAGGCATCACACATCGGCGCCGAGCAGAACCATTTGTGGCCCACCAGTTCATAGGCTTGCCCCGGGCCGCCTGCGCCTACCGGATAAGCCCGGGTGGTATTGGCGCGCACGTCAGTGCCGCCCTGTTTCTCGGTCATGGCCATGCCGATGGTGGCGCCAGCCTTGTGGCGGATGCCGACATTGCGCGGGTCGTAGTGAGTGCTGAGAATTTTCGGCAGCCAAAGGTCAGCCAATTCTGGCTGAATACGCAGCGCCGGCACACAGGCGAAGGTCATGGTCAGCGGGCAGCCGGTACCGGCTTCGGCCTGGCTGTGCAGGTAGGTCATGGCAGCGCGGGCCACATGGGCACCGGACTGCGGGTGCGCCCAAGGCAGCGACGGCAGACCATGCTCGACGGCGGTGCGCATCAGTTCGTGGTAAGCCGGGTGAAATTCCACCAGGTCGATGCGATGACCATAACGGTCATGGCTGTTGAATACAGGCTTGTTCTGATTGGCCAGGAACCCGGCTTCCATCAGCGGCCCGCCGGCCAGCGCGCCGTAGGCATCAATGCGCGCCTGCGCCCAGCCAGCGCCACAGCGGCGTGACCATTCCTGCAAGGGCAAGTCGATGCGATACAGGTTAGTGCCGTCCAGGGACGGCGGTTGGTTGGTGACGTCGTGGGTCTCGGCAAACTGATGCAGGTTCATGACGGGCCTCCTGAAAAAGGCCACGTCCAGTTGGGGCCTGAATTTCAGTTAAGCACCGTCATCCGCCTCAAAAAAGGGGCATACCCGCCGAAAGCCCGGCGCTTTCGCCCTCAACCGGACACAACAACCGACGCTGCAACACCGCTTGCAATGCCTCGAAACGCACCGGTTTGACCAGCCGATCGGAGATACCGATGCCATGGCAATGCTCGCGTTCAGACACATTCAGCGACGTACTCACGGCGATCACCGGCAATTCACCGCAGCCAGGCAGTGCACGAATCTGACAGCACAACGAGAAACCACCTTCGGGAAGGTCCAACAGTACCGCGTCGAAATCCTCGCCCTGCAAAGCCGCCAACGCGTTAGGGCCGCTGTCCACGCTTTTCACCCGGTAGCCGAGCTTAAGCAGCATGCCGCGCACCACTAATTGGCCGACGCTGTTGTCATCCACCACCAGCACCGCGCACTCCTGAGGCGCGCGTTGCCGGCCTGGCATTGGTTTGAACTCAGGCGGCGTTGGGCTGACCTCCACCTCCAGCTCCAGCTGGAAGCGGCTGCCTTTGCTCGGTTCGGAATGATGAGTGAGGCGCCCGCCCAGCAGCTCGATCAGTTGCCGACAGATCGCCAAGCCGATACCCATGCCGCCATATTCACGGGTGGTAGAGCCATCGAGCTGGAAGAACCGCTGGTACAGCGTGGCCTCATCCAGGAAGGCAAAGCCGATGCCGGTGTCGGTGACGATAAAGCTCAGGCGCAAAGCGCCCTCACTGTGCGGCACGCCAACCACACGCAGGCGGACCGACCCTTCGTGGGTGAATTTGAAGGCGTTGTCCAGCAGGCAATCCAGGCATTGCAGCAGTTTGTCGGCGTCGCCCACCACGCGGTCCGGCAGCTCGCCCGCCACGTCGATGGAAAACGCCAGGCCTTTGCTCTGGGCGCTGGCGTTGAACTGCTGGCGCAAGGTGTCCAGCGTCCCGCGCAGGCTGAACACCTGCGGCTGGGCACTCAGGCGCCCGGCCTGCAATTCGGTCAGGGTGAGGATGCCGTTGACCATGCGCATCATGTCCCGCGCCGAACCGGCGGCCGTTTGCTGGTACTGCGCCAGGTCAGCGTCCAACCGCACGGTTTGCATCAGCTCAAGGGAGCCAATCACGCCGTTCATGGGCGTGCGCAGTTCGTGAGTGAGGGTAGCGAGGAACTCATCCTTGAGTCGGTTACTGCGGGCCAATTGCTGGTTGAGCACTTCGAGCTTCTGGCTGGCATCGAACAGGATCTGCGCCTGTTGTTCACGCATGGAATTGATGCGGTCGGCCAGGGCCAGGGACAACAACGCCACTTCAATCGCCGAGCCGATCTGACTGGCGTACATGGTCAGGAACACATTGGGCAGGTAGCCCAGCACCATCAGCGTATTCACCACCCCGCCCAGCAGGAACGCCGACCAGGCGATGATGAAATAGCGCGCCACTCGCTGGCCGCAATACCAGGCCTTGATGGCGGCAACAAAGATGGTCACGGTAAATACCAGCGCCAGACCGGTGGCCAGGCGCAGCGCCAGGGCGTAGCTGGTCATCAACGACAGCAGCATCACCACTGCGCCGCAGGCCACCAACGCCAGCAGCAGGCGGTTGATCCAGCGACTGTGCTGGGCGGTGTGCAAGAAGCTGCGCGCAAACAGGCTGCCGAAGAGCGCCGCCGAGCCAATCAGGAACGGCGTCGCCGCATTCGCCCACCAAGGGTTGTTTGGCCAGAAGTACTCCACCGCCGCGCCGTTGACCGACAGTTGGTACATGCCGAACGAAGCAATATAGAAGATGTAATACAGATAGCTGGTGTCGCGCACGCTGAGGTAGATGAACAGGTTGTAGACCAGCATCCCCAACAACACGCCATAGATCAGGCCTAACACATACAAGCGCAGCGGCTGTTGTTCCAGGTAGGCGGTGCTGGACCAGAGCGTCAATGGCGCCTGGATCGAGCCCTCGCTTTGCAGGCGCAGGTAAACGGTTTTCGCCTGCCCAGGGGTGAAGTCGACGTTGAACAGGTAATTGTTCTGGCGAATTTCACGGGAAGAAAATGGCAGCGCATCCCCCGTGCGCCCGGCCAGGCGATAGGTGCCGGTGTTGTCGGGCAGGTACAGGTCAAGATGGTCGAGCGGCGGGTACGCCAACTCCAGCAACCAGGTGCGTTGCGCTTCGGGATGGGTGGGCAGGTAATGCAGATTGACCTTGAGCCAGAATACCGAGCGTGAGTAGCCGGCGTTCAGTGTGTCTTTATCGTGGGGCTTGAATTGCGTAGCGGCGGAAGGCGCGCTGACATCCGCAATGGTCAGGGCATCGGTCGGGTCTTCGAGCACTTGCATGGCCCGGCCCAGCGGCAGGCTTCGCGTGTCTTGGTTGAACTCGACGGCGTTGGCGAGCAACGGCAGCCCGCACAACAGTAAAATCAGCAAATAGCGCATAGTGCCCCAGCGTAGCCTGTCCGGTTGTGTCAAAAAGCCCCCTATCCTTTTGAGAAGACGTACACCGGCAATACAGTTAGTTGTTTGGATCCACTCTAGCATAGCCGCTAAAGGCCATTGGACACCATTGAAATAAAATTTTTAAAGGCTCTAGAACAAGGGTTTTAGCGTGTTTCACTGTAAGTAACGGACACTAGCAAACAGCCATAAACGCTGACGTTTGCGTACAAAATTCAGCCATCGCCAGACGGCCCCGCCAAAAGCGTTTGGTGGTAAGCTCGCGCACCATGAATATCTACAGCTCTCGCCCCGTTGTCCTCTGTCTCTCCGGCCATGATCCCAGTGGTGGCGCCGGCTTGCAGGCAGATATCGAAGCCCTGCTCGCCCAGGGCTGCCATGCGGCCCCGGCCGTCACCGCCCTGACCGTGCAGAACACCGTCAATGTCAGCGATTTCCGCGTGCTCGACCGCGAGTGGGTGCTGGCCCAGGCCAATGCCGTGCTCGGCGATTCCGAAGTGGCAGCGGTCAAGCTGGGCATGCTCGGTTCCACTGCGATGGTCGACACCGTGGTCGAACTGCTGCAGGCGCACCCGCACCTACCGGTAGTGTGTGATCCGGTGCTGCGCGCCGGTGGCGGTGGCAGCCTGGGCAAGGACGAAGTCGGTTATGCGATGCGCGAGCGGCTGCTGCCGTTGTCGCTGATCGCCACGCCAAACCTGCCCGAAGCGCGCATCCTCGCGCAATTGCCTGAAGGCACGGCGGACGAATGCGCCGAGAAGCTGCTGCCGTATATCAAGCACCTGCTGATCACCGGTGGCCATGGCGATGAGCACGAAGTGCACAACCGCCTCTACAGCCGTGACGGCACGCGCCATACCTTTACCTGCCAGCGCCTGCCCGGCAGTTACCATGGTTCGGGCTGCACGCTGGCCAGTGCATTGGCCGGTCGGATCGCCCAGGGCGAAGGCTTGGTCAGCGCGGTGCAATCAGCCCTCAACTACACATGGCGCACCCTGCGTGACGCCGAACAACTCGGCCAGGGCCAGTTTGTACCGCGCCGGTTGCCGCTGGATTTCTGCTCTTAAAACCAAGGGGCATGCCCGATGAAACTACGTGGCCTTTACGCCATTACCGACAGCCAACTGTTGGCCGGCAAATTCCTCGCCTACGTCGAAGCGGCGCTGGACGGTGGCGTGACCCTGCTGCAGTACCGCGACAAAAGCAGCGACGAAGCCCGGCGCCTGCGTGAAGCGGAAAAGCTGCGGGAGCTGTGCTCCCGCTACAAGACCCAACTGATCATCAACGATGACGCTGAATTGGCCGCGCGCCTCGGCGTCGGCGTGCACCTGGGCCAGACCGACGGCCCGCTGACCCCGGCCCGTGCGCTGCTCGGCTCCAAGGCCATCATCGGCTCGACCTGTCACAGCCAGATCGAACTGGCCGAGCAGGCCGCCAAGGAAGGCGCCAGTTATGTCGCCTTCGGCCGCTTCTTCAACTCCAACACCAAGCCCGGCGCGCCGGCGGCCACCGTCGAGATGCTGGCCCAGGCCCGCGCACGCTTGCACGTGCCAATCTGCGTGATCGGCGGCATCACCCTGAAGAACGCCGAACCGCTGGTGGCCCACGGTGCCGACCTGCTGGCGGTGGTGCACGGCCTGTTTGGCGCCGACACCACCCAGGAAGTCACGCGCCGCGCCCGCGCGTTCAACGCCCTTCTTAAGATTTGATTTCAGAGAGCCCAACCATGTCCCGTTCCGAAACGCTGTTTGCCAATGCCCAGAAACACATCCCCGGCGGTGTGAACTCCCCCGTGCGTGCGTTCAAAAGCGTGGGCGGCACGCCGTTGTTCTTCAAACATGCCGAAGGCGCCTACGTCACCGACGAAGATGACAAGCGCTACGTTGACTACGTCGGCTCCTGGGGCCCGATGATCCTCGGCCACAGCCACCCAGACGTACTGGACGCGGTGCGCAAGCAACTGGAACACGGCCTGTCCTACGGCGCACCGACCGCCATGGAAACCGAAATGGCTGACCTGGTGTGCGCCATCGTGCCGTCGATGGAAATGGTGCGTATGGTCAGCTCCGGCACCGAAGCCACCATGAGCGCGATCCGCCTGGCCCGTGGTTTCACTGGCCGCGACAGCATCATCAAATTCGAAGGCTGCTACCACGGCCACTCCGACAGCCTGCTGGTAAAAGCCGGTTCCGGCCTGCTGACCCAAGGCGTGCCAAGCTCGGCCGGTGTACCGGCAGCCTTTGCCAAACACACCCTGACCCTACCATTCAACGACATCGCCGCCGTCGAGCAGATGCTCAATGAAGTGGGCCAGGAGGTGGCCTGCATCATCGTCGAACCGGTGGCCGGCAACATGAACTGCGTACCGCCCGCGCCAGGCTTCCTTGAAGGCCTGCGCGAGCAGTGCGACAAGCACGGCGTGGTGCTGATTTTCGACGAAGTGATGACCGGTTTCCGTGTAGCCCTGGGTGGCGCGCAGGCGCACTACAGCGTAACGCCAGACCTGAGCACCTTTGGCAAGATCATCGGTGGCGGCATGCCAGTGGGCTGCTTTGGCGGCAAGCGCGAAATCATGCAACACATCGCGCCGCTGGGCCCGGTGTACCAGGCAGGCACCTTGTCAGGCAACCCACTGGCCATGGCCGCCGGCCTGACCACCTTGCGACTGATCAGCCGCCCGGGCTTCCACGCCGAGCTGACCGACTACACCACCCGCCTGCTCGACGGCCTGCAACAACGCGCCGACGCCGCCGGTATCCCGTTCGTTACAACGCAAGCGGGCGGCATGTTCGGCCTGTACTTCAGCGGCGCCGACGATATCGTCACGTTTGATGACGTGATGGGCAGCGACGCGGATCTGTTCAAGCGCTTCTTCCACCTCATGCTGGAAGGCGGCGTGTACCTGGCGCCGAGCGCTTTCGAAGCCGGCTTCACCTCGATCGCCCATGGCGAAGCCGAGCTGAAGCTGACCCTCGACGCCGCTGAACGCGCCTTCGCCGCACTGAAGTAGCTGGCCGTAAAAATCAGGCACCGCGCAAACGGTGTCTGATTTGCTACTTTGCTTGAAGAGATTTCCGAGTTTTTTCGAGAAATCACCTGCAATCCGGCAGATAACTTGCCCAACCAGCAGAAAAACGAGTAAAGACTTTGTAAGCAGAGGCCTGCTTATTTCATAATGCGCGCTTATTGGATCCCACGAGGGTCCGCGTGCCCCGTCAGAGGTAAGTCGATTCCCATGAAACGCACCGGCCGCACCCTGGTTCTGGGCTGCCTGTTGCTCCTTCAGCCGCTGCTGGCACATGCACAAGCAGGCGGCAACTCGTTGTTAATCCCAGCGATGGGTCGTTGCACCCTCAATACCCAGCCAGACAGCCAGGCCGAAGCGCTGAGCGCGTGCCAGAAACAGGCCGAGGACGGGAATGCGCAGGCGCAATACGAGTTGGGTGAGTACTTCCACGACAGCAAAAACCCCGCCCGCGACCTCAACAAGGCCTTGAGCTACTTCGAGAAAGCCTCGTTGCAGGGCCACGCCCAGGCGCAGTTCCAGCTGGGTACCATGTTCTTCAAGGGCGAAGGTGTGCCGGCCAATAACGTCCAGGCGTATATCGTGCTGAAAATGGCGGCGGTCAACGGTGCGGAAGATGCGCTGGATACGGCCGACGAAGTGGCCGAGCACATGCAGCGTGATGAATTGGAACTGGCGACCCAGGTGCTGGGGCAGATTTTCCGCAACTACTTGCAAGAGCTGCAGAGTGCCGATGGGCGCTCGCCTTTCTCACCCCTGCCCTGACTCAGCTAAACCCGTCTACCGCCATCGCAGGCAAGCCAGCGCCCACAGTTGACCGAGTTCCAACTGTGGGATGCATTAAAATGTAGGGCTTGCCTGCGAAGGGCGCGACACGGTCTGAAGCCCTACTTCTCAGGCATCGGCATCGGAAACGGCATGACATTGCTCACGCCCCGCGCTTCGCTGATTTTCGGCGTGCCCAGGCGCTCGACTTCATCGATGCGCACAATCGAATGCATCGGCACAAAACTGCGCACCACGCCTTCGAACTGAGCCTTGAGCTTCTCTTCGCCCGGGTCGACGACCAACTGGGTGCGCTCGCCAAAGACGAACTCTTCCACCTCCAGGAAACCCCACAGATCGCTCTGATAGATCTGCTTGGCGTACATTTCGAACACCTGGCCCTGGTTGAGGAAAATCACCTTATAGATTGGAGCTTCACGTTTGGTCATGGTGGGCGAGCAACACATCGGGGATATAAAAGAGGGCGCGAACTATAGCATGGCGCCCGATGCACAACGCTAGGAACCAATGGGCATGCCCTCTATAATGGGCGGTTCTTTACCACCAGTTGACGATTCCCATGGCCAAGAAGCTTTATATCGAAACCCACGGTTGCCAGATGAACGAGTACGACAGCTCGCGCATGGTCGACCTGCTGGGCGAACACCAGGCCCTGGAAGTCACCGCCCGCGCCGAAGATGCCGACGTGATCCTGCTCAATACCTGCTCGATCCGCGAACGCGCTCAGGACCGTGTGTATTCACAACTGGGCCGCTGGCGTGAATTGAAACTGGCCAACCCGGAGATGGTGATCGCCGTCGGCGGTTGTGTGGCCAGCCAGGAAGGTGCCGCGATCCGCGACCGCGCACCCTATGTCGACGTGGTCTTCGGCCCACAGACCCTGCACCGCCTGCCGGAAATGATCGACGCGGCGCGCATCACCAAGCTGCCGCAGGTCGACGTGTCCTTCCCGGAGATCGAAAAATTCGACCACTTGCCCGAGCCCCGTATCGATGGGCCAAGCGCCTACGTGTCGGTGATGGAAGGCTGCAGCAAGTACTGTACGTTCTGCGTGGTGCCCTACACCCGCGGTGAAGAAGTCAGCCGGCCGTTTGACGATGTCATGTCGGAAATCATCCACTTGGCCGAAAACGGCGTGCGCGAAGTGACGCTGCTGGGCCAGAACGTCAACGGCTATCGCGGCCTGACCCACGATGGCCGCCTGGCCGACCTGGCGGAGCTGATCCGCGTGGTCGCCGCCGTGGACGGTATCGAGCGCATTCGCTACACCACCTCGCACCCGCTGGAGTTCTCCGACAGTCTGATCCAGGCTCACGCCGAGGTGCCGGAGCTGGTCAAACACCTGCACCTGCCGGTGCAATCGGGCTCGGACCGCATCCTGTCGGCGATGAAGCGCAACCATACGGCGCTGGAATACAAATCCAAACTGCGCAAATTGCGCGCGGCGGTGCCGGGTATCTGCATCAGCTCGGACTTTATCGTTGGCTTCCCCGGTGAAACCGAGAAAGACTTTGAGCAGACCATGAAGCTGATCGAAGACGTCGGTTTCGACTTCTCCTACTCGTTCGTCTACAGCCAGCGCCCCGGCACCCCGGCGGCCGACTTGCTGGATGAAACCCCGGAAGCACTGAAAAAAGAGCGCTTGAACGCGCTGCAACACCGCTTGAACCAGCAGGGTTTCGAGATCAGCCGACAAATGGTCGGTTCCACCCAGCGGATCCTGGTCACCGATTACTCGAAAAAAGATCCGGGCGAACTGCAAGGGCGTACTGAAAACAACCGCATCGTAAACTTCCGTTGCGATAATCCGACCTTGATCGGCCAGTTTGCCGATGTGCACATTGATGCCGCGCAGCCCCATTCGTTGCGTGGTTCTTTGATCAACTGACAATCCCAGGATAAATGTGGACCAAATGTGGGAGCTGGCTTGCCTGCGATAGCGATGTAACAGGCGACATCTCTTTTGAATGTGCAGGCCCCATCGCAGGCAAGCCAGCGCCCACAGTCGTTATTTGTAGTTCTTGAGAGTGAGGCCAGTCCATTTAAGTGCTTTCGCACACAGGCGGCTGGCGTTATTCTCTATTTCACCTCAACAGCCAAAGGGCGGCTAAAAGCGACCTTGAACGCACCCATAGCAGAACCCCATCGTTTTCTCCTCGAGCCCTTTGAGGCTCGCCGTTTCGCCAATCTGTGCGGACAGTTCGACGAGCACCTGCGCCTGATCGAACAACGCCTGGGCATCGAGATCCGCAACCGCGGCAATCAGTTCGAGCTCATTGGTGAGGCCCAATACACCAAATCTGCAGAAAACCTGCTGCGTCGGCTCTACCGCGAAACCAAGGGTAGCGAGCTGTCGCCGGAAACCGTGCACCTGTATTTGCAGGAATCGGCTGTGGAAGATTTGGCCAACAACCCCGTGGCCGAAGCCAGCGTGGCCCTGCGAACCAAAAAAGGCATGATTCGCCCAAAGGGCTTGAATCAGCAGAAGTACGTCAAGGCAATCCTCGGTAACGACATCAACTTCGGCATCGGCCCTGCGGGTACCGGCAAGACCTACCTGGCCGTGGCCTGCGCGGTCGACGCACTGGAGCGCGAGCAAGTGCGCCGCATCCTGCTGGTTCGCCCGGCGGTCGAGGCCGGGGAAAAACTCGGATTCCTGCCCGGTGACCTGGCGCAGAAGATCGACCCGTACCTGCGCCCGCTCTACGACGCGCTTTACGAGATGCTCGGCTTTGAATACGTGGCCAAGCTGATCGAACGCCAAGTGATTGAGATCGCCCCGCTGGCCTACATGCGCGGCCGCACCTTGAGCAACAGCTTCATCATCCTCGACGAAAGCCAGAACACCACGGTCGAGCAGATGAAGATGTTCCTGACCCGCATCGGGTTCGGCTCCACGGCCATTATCACCGGCGACATTACCCAGGTTGACCTGCCCAAGGGCACGAAGTCGGGCCTGAGCCATGTGATTGAAGTGCTAAAAGACGTGCCGGGTATCAGTTTCACGCATTTCTCGCCCAAGGACGTGGTGCGCCACCCGCTGGTGCAGCGCATTGTCGAAGCCTACGAGCGCTTCGAACACCGTGACGACGGTTTGTCCAAGGACACTCGCCGCGATGCTTGAGCTAGACCTGCAGCTGGCAACCGAAGCGCCCTCGCCCAGCGAAGAGCAGTTCCGCCAATGGTGCGCGCTGGCCCTGCGCCAGCGCACCGCTGATTCGGAACTGACCATTCGCCTGGTCGACGAGCCCGAAGGCCGCGAATTGAACCACACCTGGCGCCAGAAGGATTACGCGACCAACGTACTGTCCTTCCCCGCCGACGTACCCGATGAACTGCTGGATATCCCGCTACTGGGCGACCTGGTCATCTGTGTCGCGGTGGTGGAGCGCGAGGCCAAGGAACAAGGCAAGGAACTTGAAGCCCATTGGGCCCATCTAGTCATCCACGGCTGCTTGCATCTCTTGGGTTACGACCATATAGACGATGACGAAGCCTGCGAGATGGAAACACTGGAACAAACGTTGCTTGCAGAACTGGGTCATCCAGACCCGTATGCAGACGACGAAGTTTAAAAACACTCAACTGTCACACTAAAGGATTCAGAGTAATCGCTATGAGCGAAGACCGATCGAGCAACGGGCAGAAGTCATGGCTGGGTAAAATCACCCAGGCTTTTGCCCACGAGCCGAAAAACCGTCAGGAGCTGCTTGAGCTACTGCGCGAGGCCCATCAGAACAAGTTGCTGGACAGCGAAGCGCTGGCTATCGTCGAGGGCGCCATTCAGGTGGCTGACCTGCAAGTACGCGACATCATGGTCCCGCGCTCGCAGGTGATCAGCATCAAGGCGACCCAGACCCCACGGGAATTCCTCCCGGCCGTGATCGACTCGGCGCACTCGCGCTACCCGGTGATCGGTGAAAGCCATGACGACGTCATGGGTGTCCTGCTGGCCAAGGATTTGCTGCCGTTGATCCTCAAGGAGAACGGTGACAACTTCAACATCAAGGACCTGCTGCGTCCGGCCACCTTCGTGCCTGAATCCAAGCGCCTGAACGTGCTGCTGCGCGAATTCCGCGCCAACCACAATCACATGGCCATTGTGATCGACGAATACGGCGGCGTCGCCGGCCTGGTCACCATTGAAGACGTGCTGGAACAGATCGTTGGCGACATCGAAGACGAACACGACGTCGAAGAAGACAGCTACATCAAGCCGCTGCCCAGCGGTGACTTCCTGATCAAAGCGTTGACGCCGATCGAAAACTTCAACGAGTTCTTCGACAGCGAATTCTCCGACGATGAGTTCGACACCGTGGGTGGCCTGGTGATGAGTGCGTTCGGGCATCTCCCAAAACGTAACGAAACCACCGAGATCGGCGCGTATCGCTTCCGTATCCTGAATGCGGACAGCCGCCGTATCCACCTGATCCGCCTAACACCTATTGCCCGCTAAGGAAGGGGTGGGTCATCAGCTATTTACTGTGTCGCGTTGCTCCTGAGCGCGGGCCAGGCAAGGCGCAGGCCGCAGGGAACGGCATTCCCTTTTCAAGGCCTGCAACGCAGCATGGCCCGCTCTCAGGGGCAACCCGTAGGGCCGGGCCTGCTGCGACATAGGGCTGCGTTACGCGTCGTTCATTTGGAAAAACCAAACTACACTCCTCGCGCCTTGCCCTGTGCCGCAGCAGGCCCGGCGCGACACAGGAAATAGCTGATGACCCACCCCTACGTGCGCCGTCTCACCTCACCCGGCTGGCCCGGTAATTTGCTGGCCGTGGTGGCTGGCGCCATCACCACCCTGGCGCTGGCACCGTTCGATCTGTGGCCATTTGCACTGGTAGCGGTCGGATTGTTCTATGTGGGACTGCGAGACCTGAGCCCCCGCCAGGCCTTGGGCCGTGGCTGGTGCTTCGGTTTTGGCCTGTTTGGCGCGGGCACCAGTTGGATCTATTACAGCATCCACCATTTCGGCGGTGCCTCGGTGCTGCTGGCTGGCTTCTTGATGTTGCTGTTTACAGCCGCCATCGCCTGGTTCTTCGCCCTGCCCGCCTGGTTATGGGCGCGCTGGTTGCGTCGCAATGAAGCGCCGTTGGCGGATGCACTGACGTTTGCGGCGTTGTGGGTCGGTCAGGAAGCGTTTCGCGGCTGGTTCCTCACCGGTTTCCCGTGGCTGTACTCCGGTTACAGCCAGCTCGACGGTCCGCTCACAGGCTTGGCGCCAGTGGGCGGCATGTGGCTGATTTCCTTTGCGCTGGCGCTGACGGCAGCCCTGCTGTGCAACCTGCCGCGCCTGTTGGCCACTAAGCGCAACGCGTTTATCGGCGCAGGCCTGGTATTGCTGGTGGCGCCTTGGGCCATCGGCCTGGCACTCAAGCATCACGCCTGGACCAGCCCGTCTGGGGCGCCACTGAGCGTCGCAGCCATTCAGGGCAATGTCGAACAAAGCATGAAGTGGGACCCGGAGCAGCTCAATGCACAGCTTGCGCTGTACCGCGACATGAGTTTGAGCTCAAAGCGTGTCGACCTGCTGGTATGGCCGGAGACGGCGGTGCCGGTGCTCAAGGAGTCTGTCGAAGGCTACCTGGGCATGATGGGCAAGTTCGCCGCCGACCGGCACACGGCGCTGATTACCGGTGTACCGATCCGCCAGGAAGTGCACCACCAGATGCGCTACTTCAACGGCATCACCGTGGTGGGCGAAGGCGATGGCACCTACCTCAAGCAGAAGCTCGTGCCCTTTGGCGAATACGTGCCGCTGCAGGACATGCTGCGGGGGCTAATTGCCTTCTTTGACCTGCCGATGTCGGACTTCGCCCGTGGCCCTGCCGACCAGGCCATGCTACAGGCCAAGGGCTATCAGATTGCGCCGTTCATTTGCTACGAAGTGGTGTACCCGGAGTTCGCCGCAGGCCTCTCGGCCCAGAGTGATCTGTTACTGACCATCAGCAACGACACCTGGTTCGGCCGCTCCATCGGCCCTTTGCAACACCTGCAAATGGCGCAGATGCGTGCACTGGAAGCCGGCCGCTGGATGATCCGTGCTACCAACAATGGCGTGACCGGCCTGATCAACCCATATGGGCAGATCACCGTGCAGATCCCCCAGTTTGAGCGCGGCATTCTCTATGGTGAAGTGGTGCCGATGCACAACCTCACGCCGTACCTGCAATGGCGCTCGTGGCCGTTGATCATTGTGTGCCTGGGGCTGTTTGGCTGGGCGCTGCTGGCCGGTCGTATGTCGAAAACGGTCTGACAGACACATACAAAACCATTGCGGGAGCGGGCTTGCTTGCTCCCACATTTGCATTTGCGGTGTTATCGGTAGAACAACCGGTAGCCTATCTGCCCCACCGCTTCATTGATCAACTGCCCGCTCTGCCACACCGACTTGAACTCCGGCATCCAACCACCCAGCGGTCTGGCATTGTCTACGCCCAGGAACCCCACTGGCGCAGGCACCACGGTGAAGCCAGCCTTTTCAAAACTCCACATCGCACGCGGCATGTGCCAGGCCTGAGTCACTACCACTACGCGTTTGACGCCCTCGGGTAGCAGAATCTCAGCACTCATCTGCGCATTTTCCCACGTGGTGCGGCTGCGCTCTTCCTCCCAGCGCACCGTCACACCGAAGTCATCGCGCATCGAGACCGACATCAATTCTGCCTCGCTTGGCGGCGTGCCGTAATGCAGGCCGCCAGTGGTCAGCACCGGCAGCCCGGAGGCCTTGGCCAATCGTGAGGCATACCGCTGGCGCTCCAGACCGATACCGGTGGGCTGGTCGACGCCCCAGGCCGGGTCGCCGCGCTCGCGCCCCGAACCCAACACCACAATGGCGTCGGCGCGCTGAGCCAGTGTCGACCAGTCTTCTCGCGCCAGCGGTGGCTCGGTTTCCAGGACCCGTGCGCCCCACTCCACCATCACCGGCAGGCTGATCAGCCACATGCCGCCAAAACCCAGGGCAAAGCAGCAACCCGCCAAGCGTGGCCGGCTGCGACGAAACCACCAGGCAAACGCCAGCAGCAGCAAGAGAATGCCGGGCGGCAGGAGCAATTGTTTAATGAAATAACGAATAGGCATCGGGCATCTCCATAGATGCCCGAAGCCTAAGGTGTAACGGGGTTTAGCGACAATCCTTACAGTGCAGCGCGATGATACGTTCAGGGGGGCAATGAACTACTTGTAGCGGGCGGACCGAAGCTTTTGCGGGCCACGACCGGCCGACAAGTCCTTGAGCCACACCACCTTGGCTGAGTGCGTAGGCTCCCCTGCTGGCGGGTTTGCCACCGAGGGAGGCGCACTGCGCCCATTGCGTTCCAAATAGGCCTCGATCAGTTCCAGTTCTGCGCGGCTCAAACCACGCAGTTCCAACTCAACAGGCCGCTCATCACGCAATCGGCCGGCTGTTCTCGCTGCATCCAATACACGACCCAATCGGTCGATCAGTCCTTCGTAGATATCCGGTTTCGATACGATTCGCTGCGATTCAACCATCCCCTCACCTCATTGAAGATAAGACTTACTCCCCAATAAACAGCGTAGCCCCCATGGCTGCCCCTGCCTGCCGCCGCGACAGACGGCCCTGCCGGCGCAATCAGGGTTTCCCTCGATAGAGTGGGGTCATGTATGCTACGGCGCTTCCTGTAACTCCACTTCCCGCAGGGTTTGGGCACGGACGCGCCGCTTTTTGGTGTCGATCAACCTGAACGTTGCACCGAAGAGGATTAGGCCACCCCTATTCAGTTCAAAAGTAGCCATGCACGAACAATATCAGCCCCGTGAAATAGAAAATGCCGCCCAAGCCTTCTGGGACGAGCAAAAGTCCTTTGAAGTCAGTGAACAGCCAGGCAAGGAGACTTTCTATTGCCTATCGATGTTCCCTTATCCCAGCGGCAAGCTACACATGGGGCACGTGCGCAACTACACCATCGGTGACGTGATTTCCCGCTACCAGCGCATGCAAGGCAAGAACGTCCTGCAACCCATGGGTTGGGATGCCTTCGGCATGCCGGCGGAAAACGCCGCGATGAAAAACAACGTGGCGCCTGCCAAGTGGACCTACGAAAACATCGCCTACATGAAGAACCAGCTGCGCAGCCTGGGCTTGGCGGTGGATTGGTCCCGCGAAGTGACCACCTGCAAGCCGGACTACTACCGCTGGGAACAATGGTTGTTCACGCGTCTGTTCGAAAAAGGCGTGATCTACAAAAAGAGCGGTACCGTGAACTGGGACCCGATCGACCAGACCGTGTTGGCCAACGAACAGGTGATCGACGGTCGCGGCTGGCGCTCCGGCGCGCTGATCGAAAAGCGCGAAATCCCGATGTACTACTTCAAGATCACCGCCTACGCGGATGAACTTTTGTCGAGCCTCGACGACCTGCCGGGCTGGCCTGAACAGGTCAAGACCATGCAACGCAACTGGATCGGCAAGTCCAAGGGCATGGAAGTGCAGTTCCCGTATAACGTCGATTCGATCGGCGCAGCGGGCGCGCTCAAAGTGTTTACTACCCGTCCGGACACCCTGATGGGCGCGACTTACGTCGCCGTGGCCGCCGAACACCCGCTGGCCACCCAGGCAGCCCAGAACAACCCTGAGCTGCAGGCGTTCATCGCCGAATGCAAAGGCGGCAGCGTGGCCGAAGCCGACGTCGCCACCCAAGAGAAAAAAGGCCTGCCGACCGGGCTGTTTGTTGAACATCCATTGACGGGCGAAAAGCTGCCGGTATGGGTCGCCAACTATGTGCTGATGCACTACGGCGATGGCGCCGTAATGGCTGTGCCGGCTCACGACGAGCGCGATTTCGAATTCGCCACCAAGTACAACCTGCCAATCAAATCCGTGGTGCGCACCCGCGCGGGCGACACCAACCCGGCCCCGTGGCAAGACGCCTACGGCGAGCATGGTGAACTGATCAACTCCGGCGAATTTGACGGCCTGGACTTCCAGGGCGCGTTCGACGCGATCGAAGTCGCGCTGATCAAAAAGAACCTCGGTGCATCGCGCACCCAGTTCCGCCTGCGCGACTGGGGCATCAGCCGCCAGCGCTACTGGGGCTGCCCGATCCCGATCATCCACTGCGAAAGCTGTGGCGATGTGCCGGTACCGGAAGACCAACTGCCGGTGGTCCTGCCGGAAGACGTGGTGCCGGATGGCGCCGGTTCGCCACTGGCGCGCATGCCCGAGTTCTACGCGTGCAGCTGCCCGAAATGCGGCGCGCCTGCCAAGCGTGAAACCGACACCATGGACACCTTCGTCGAGTCCTCGTGGTACTACGCCCGCTACGCCTCGCCACACTATGAAGGCGGCCTGGTCGAAAAGTCCGCAGCCGACCATTGGTTGCCGGTGGACCAGTACATCGGCGGTATCGAACACGCCATCCTTCACCTGCTGTACGCGCGCTTCTTCCACAAGCTGATGCGCGACGAAGGCCTGGTGAGTTCGGATGAGCCGTTCAAGAACCTGCTGACCCAGGGCATGGTGGTCGCCGAGACTTACTACCGCCGTGAAGCCAACGGCGCCTACACTTGGTTCAACCCGGCCGACGTCGAGCTTGAGCGCGACAGCAAAGCCAAGGTCATCAGCGCCAAGCTGATCGCCGACGGCCTGCCCGTGGAAATCGGCGGCACCGAGAAGATGGCCAAGTCGAAAAACAACGGCGTTGACCCACAGTCGATGATCGACCAGTTCGGCGCCGACACCTGCCGTCTGTTCATGATGTTCGCCTCGCCGCCTGACATGAGCGCCGAATGGTCTGACTCTGGCGTCGAAGGCTCGCACCGCTTCCTCAAGCGCGTCTGGCGCCTGGCGCATGCCCACATCAGCCAGGGCTTGCCGGGCAAACTGGACGTAGCGGCGTTGAGCGACGAGCAGAAACTCATTCGACGCAGCACCCACCTGGCCATCAAGCAAGCCAGCCAGGACGTGGGCCAGCACCACAAATTCAACACCGCCATCGCCCAGGTGATGACGCTGATGAACGTGCTGGAAAAAGCGCCGCAAGCCACTGAACAGGATCGCGCGCTGGTACAGGAAGGCCTGGAAACGGTCACACTGCTGCTGGCCCCGATCACGCCGCACATCAGCCACGACGTGTGGAACCGTCTGGGCCACAGCGGCGCCGTCATCGACGCGCGCTGGCCGGTGCAGGATGACAGCGCCCTGGTACAGGACACGCTGCAACTGGTGATCCAGGTCAACGGTAAACTGCGTGGCCAGATCGACATGCCAGCCAGCGCCAGCCGCGAAGACGTCGAAGCGGCTGCGCGCATCAACGAAAACGTGCTGCGTTTTACCGAAGGCCTGACGATCCGCAAAGTGATCGTAGTGCCTGGCAAACTGGTCAATATCGTCGCTAGCTAATCGGATCGGGCGCAGGGCTTGAGCCCTGCGCCGAACAAAGCCTTCAGGGCCTCGATAAGGCCCACATGGTTTCAAGGGGAGCAACAAAATGATCAAACGCAATTTGCTGGTTATGGGCCTTGCCGTGTTGCTGAGCGCTTGCGGCTTCCAGCTGCGCGGTACCGGCACCCACGAAATGGCGATCAAGGAACTGGACGTCAGTGCCCGCGACGCCTACAGCGAAACAGTGACCCAGCTGCGTCAGGTCCTGGAGAACAGTGGCGTTCACGTCTACACCGGCGCGACCTACAAGCTGTTCCTGGCCAATGAAAAACAAACCCAGCGTAACCTCAGCTATGCCAGCGCCGGGCGTGCGTCCGATATCGAACTGAGCACCGTGCTCAGCTTTGAAATCCAGGGCCACGACCACCTGCCATTGATGGGTGACGACATCCAGATTCAGAAAGTCGTTAGCCACGACGGCAACAACCTGGTGGGTTCGGACTCCGAAATCATTCAGGTGCGTAAGGAGATGCGTCGCGAACTGGTCCAGCGCATGGTGCTGCGCCTCTCGCTGATCACCCCGGAACAACTGGAAACCCTGCAGCAACGCGCTGACGACAAGGCCAAGGCTGATGCCGACGCACTGAAAGCCGCCAAAGAGTACGAAGACAACACGCCGAAACAATCGCCTGTTGAAGTACCTGTCGAGTAAGCCAGACGGGGCGCCCCTGGCGCCCCGTTTACACTGCCTATGAAACTCGCCCCCGCCCAACTCGCCAAACACCTGCAAGGTGGCCTTGCGCCTGTCTACATCGTCAGCGGTGATGACCCGTTGCTGTGCCAGGAAGCCGCCGACGCCATCCGCACCGCCGCACGCCAGCAAGGTTTCGATGAACGCCAGGTCTTCAGCGCCGACGCCAGTTTCGACTGGGGCACGTTGCTGCAAGCCGGCGCGAGCATGTCGCTGTTTGCCGAAAAGCGCCTGTTGGAACTGCGCCTGCCTTCGGGCAAGCCGGGTGACAAGGGTGCCGCCGCCTTCATTGAGTACTGTTCACGACCTGCCGAAGACACGGTCTTGCTGATCAGCCTGCCCAAGCTTGATGGCAGCGCCCAGAAAACCAAGTGGGGCAAGGCACTGGTCGAAGGGGCTCAGACCCAGTTCATCCAGATCTGGCCAGTCGACAGCAACCAGTTGCCGCAATGGATTCGCCAACGCCTGGCACAATCGGGGCTGTCGGCGACCCAGGATGCGGTGGAGCTGATCGCCGCCCGGGTCGAAGGCAACTTGCTTGCCGCAGCCCAAGAGATCGAAAAGCTCAAGCTGATGGCCGAAGACGGGCAAATCACCGTTGAGACCGTCCAGGGCGCGGTGGCCGACAGTGCGCGCTTTGATGTGTTCGGGCTGGTGGATGCCATCCTCAATGGCGAACCCGCCCATGCCCTGCGCATGCTTGAGGGCTTGCGCGGCGAAGGCGTAGAGCCGCCGGTGATTCTCTGGGCCCTTGCGCGAGAATTGCGGGTGCTGGCCAACATTGCCCTGCAATACAGCCAGGGCACGCCGCTGGACAAAGCGTTCAGCCAAGCCCGGCCACCGGTCTGGGACAAACGCAAACCCTTGATGAGCAAGGCCCTGCAACGGCACTCGGCACAACGCTGGGCGCAGCTTTTGCTGGAAGCGCAGCGCATCGATGCGCAGATCAAGGGCCAGGCAGCGGGATCGCCGTGGATGAGCTTGAGCCGTTTGTCGCTGTTGATGGCCGGCCAGCGCCTGACACTGCCTGCTGAATAACACTTTCTAAAACACCACCTTCCCCTGTGGGCGCCGGGCTTGCCCGCGATGCAGGCACCTCGGTTTTTCAGATGCATGGAGGTGATGCTATCGCAGGCAAGCCACACATTAACCGTACTTACTTCAGCTTGCGAAAGCGCCTACACATCGCTGGGCTTTACAGCGGGTGAACTTCGGCCGATCATTTGCGCCGTTCCATCCACCCCACGAGAGTAACCATCATGAGCAAAAAGCCATCCAAGCATGGCCCCAACAAGGCCAAATCCATCATCGCCCAGCCACTGTTCCGCAGCCGTCAGGAACGCGCCGGCAAGGGCAAAGGCAGCTACCGCCGCGAAGCCTTCCAGTCTAATAGCTGGGAGGCTTCTTACTTTCTGGCTGCCTGAAGGCAAGCGCCCCTCTGACATGATAAGGTCTGCACCTGATTTGTAATCTCTGGACCTGTGCATGCCCTCTAGTCTTCCCCGTCGTTGGCACCTTCGCCAATTGATCGCTGCCTCCAGCCTCATTCTGCTAGTCGCCTGCGCGGAGAAACCGACCGCCGCCGACGCTCAACCACTGCCAAAGTTACAGACCGCCCCGGTGGTAGCGCCCGCTGTCGTGGCCCCGCTGGCGGTGGACAATCTTGATATCCAACCGACCCAGACCTTTGCCGAATGGCAGGCTGGCTTTCGCGTGCAAGCCCTGCAGGCCGGCATCACCGAAGCTGTGTTCGACAACGCTTTCGCCAACGTCACCCCTGATATGGCGGTCATCCGCGCCGACCGCAGCCAGCCGGAATTTTCCCGCCCCGTGTGGGAATACCTCGACGGCGCCCTCTCGCCGGTGCGCGTGCGTAATGGCCAGGCATTGTTGAACAAATACGCCGATATCCTGCAAAGCATCGAGCAACGTTATGGCGTCGACCGCCAGGCGCTGGTGTCGGTGTGGGGCATGGAAAGCAATTTCGGACAGTTCCAGGGCAATAACTCGGTGATTCGTTCGCTGGCGACCCTGGCCTATGAAGGCCGTCGCCCAGCATTCGCCCAGGCGCAACTGTTGGCAGCGCTGCAGATCATCCAGCACGGCGACATCCAGGCAGACCAGATGAAAGGGTCCTGGGCCGGCGCCATGGGCCAGACCCAATTTATCCCGACCACCTACAACACCCATGCCGTCGACTTCGATGGCGACGGTCGCCGCGACATCTGGAACAGCCCAGCGGACGCGCTCGCCTCCACCGCGCACTACCTGCAAAGCTCCGGCTGGCAGAAAGGCCAGCCATGGGGCTTCGAGGTGAAACAACTGCCGGCGAACTTCGATTACGCCCTGGCCGATGGCGGCATTCGCAAGACAGTCGCCGAATGGCTGAAACTTGGTATCCAACTGCCACCGGGCGCCACCATGCCGCCCAACGCCGACCAGCTGTCAGCCGCCCTGCTGTTGCCGGCGGGCTACCGTGGCCCGGCGTTCCTGGTGCTGGATAACTTCCGCGCAATCCTCAGGTACAACAACTCGTCGTCCTACGCGCTGGCGGTTGGCCTGTTGTCGGAAAGGTTCGGTGGCGGTGGTGTAATTCGTGGTGACTGGCCGAAGGATGAGCTGCCGCTGAGTCGCTCCCAGCGTATCGACTTGCAGACAGCGCTGAGTGCCAACGGCTATGACGCGGGGAACCCGGACGGGATCATCGGCGCCAATACGCGCAAGGCGATTCGTGCGGCGCAGCAAGCGCTGCGCTGGCCGGCGGATGGGTATCCGACGGTGAAGCTGCTGGAATCGTTGCAGAACAGGTAGACCCTTGTAGGCGACTACCGCCATCGCAGGCAAGCCAGCCCCAACAGTTGGAATGCATTTCCCTGAGGGAGCTGGCTCGCCTGCGATGACTGCCTGGCAGGCGATATCAAACTCAGTCCTTGAAGACCACATCCTGCTCCAACACCACCCGCTGTTCCCCCGCCTCCAACCTAACCAACGCGCCCATCGGCAACGTCAGGTTCGGATCACAATGCCCACTGCGCCAGCCGGACAATACCGGAATGCACAGCGGTTCAAAGGTCTGCTTGAGCAGCCGCTCCAACGCATCCTTGTCCACACCCGCCACATCCCCCACCAGCACACCCGCAACCTGGGCCAGCTTGCCTGCCAGGCGCAGGTGCGTGAGCAGACGGTCGATGCGGTAGAGGGGCTCGTTGACGTCTTCGATAAACAGGATGATGCCCTCAGCATCCATCTCGTAGGGCGTGCCCATGACAGCCGCGATCATCGACAGATTGCCGCCCAGCAAACGCCCGCAGGCGACGCCCGGTTCAATCGTAGTCAGCGGGTAAGCCACCGGGTGTATCAACTGGCTACCAGCACTCAGTTGGCCGCGCAGCAGACTGAACAGCGAGGCTTCGGTGGGTTGTTGCTTATCGCCCAGCAGATCGGCATTGAGCATCGGCCCGTGGAAGGTCACGAAGCCGGCATATCGGCTGATCGCTAGGTGCAGAGCGGTGATGTCGCTATAACCTACGAACGGCTTGGGATGGGCGCGTAGCAGGTCGAAATCCAGGCTATCAAGCAGACGCGGCGTGCCGTAGCCGCCGCGCAGGCAGAAGATGGCGTCGATTTCAGGGTCGGCAAAGGCTTTATGGAGGTCGTTGAGGCGGACTTTATCGCTGCCGGCCAGGTAGCCGTCGCGCTCATAGACGCCAGGGAAGATTCGCAGGTCGTAACCGTGGGCGCGCATCCATTGGTCGGCCTTTTCGAAGTCCAGCGTGGCGGGGCCGGCGGGAGCGATCAGGGCGATGGTGCCTTCGGCTCGCAAGGCAGGTACGGCAATGCTCATCCACAACTCTCCTTGGCAGACGCGGAACGAAATGTGGGAGCGGGCTTGCTCGCGAAGGCGCAGTGTCAGTCAATAAATCAGGTGACTGAAAAACACCGCCTTCGCGAGCACGCCCGCTCCCACATTGGATCAGCGGTGTTGGCCAAATCTGTATTACGACACCAGGCTAGCCTTGACCAGCTTGGCCTGTTCGTCCGCATGGTATGACGAACGCACCAACGGCCCCGACGCAACGTTCTTGAAGCCCATCTTGTAACCTTCCTCGGCGAACCAGGCGAAGGTGTCCGGGTGCACGAAACGCTGCACCGGCAAGTGGCTGCGGGACGGTTGCAGGTACTGGCCCAGGGTCAGCATGTCGATATCGTGTTCGCGCATGCGCTGCATGACTTCGATCACTTCTTCGTCGGTCTCGCCCAGGCCCAGCATCAGGCCGGATTTGGTCGGAATGTGCGGCATCATTTGCTTGAATTTCTGCAGCAGGGTCAGCGACCACTGGTAGTCCGAACCCGGGCGCGCGGCCTTGTACAGGCGTGGCACGGTTTCCAGGTTGTGGTTGAACACATCCGGCGGCTCGGCAGCGGTGATTTCCAGCGCCACGTCCATACGGCCACGGTAGTCCGGCACCAGGGTTTCGAGCATGACGTTCGGCGACAACTTGCGGATTTCGCGGATGCAGTCGGCAAAGTGCTGGGCACCGCCGTCACGCAGGTCGTCGCGGTCAACCGAGGTGATCACCACGTACTTGAGCTTAAGGTCGGCAATGGCGATGGCCAGGCTTTCCGGCTCGTTGACGTCCAGTGGCTTCGGACGGCCGTGGCCCACGTCGCAGAACGGGCAACGACGGGTGCAGATGTCACCCATAATCATGAAGGTGGCGGTGCCGCCGGAGAAGCACTCGCCTAGGTTTGGGCAGGACGCTTCTTCGCACACGCTGTGCAGCTTGTGTTTGCGCAGCAGGGCCTTGATACGGTCGACTTCCGGCGAAACCGGGATGCGCACGCGGATCCAGTCAGGCTTCTTCGGCAGTTCGGTGGTCGGAATGATCTTCACCGGAATGCGTGCAACCTTCTCGGCGCCGCGCAGCTTGACGCCGGCTTCCACCTTGGCACGCGGGGCCGGGGCCGCACGGTCGGTAACGTCCACCGTCGGGATCATGGTTTGCACTGCATCAGTAGTCATAATCAGTCGATTCCGCCCGTGAGGGTCGTCTGCTCAGCATAGTCGAGGTGTTTGACGAGCTGCTCACGCAGCCGGGCACTTACCTCGGCAAATTTAATCGGTGTGGCGTGATCACTCAGTTGCGTCATCGCCAACCCGGCATAGCCACATGGGTTGATCCGCCGGAACGGGGCCAGGTCCATGTCCACGTTCAAGGCCAAGCCATGGAAGGAACAGCCGTGGCGAATCCGCAGCCCCAGGGAGGCGATTTTCGCGCCGTCCACATAAACACCCGGCGCATCCGGCTTGGCCGCGGCGGTCACGCCGTAACTGGCCAACAGCTCGATCAGGCAAGCCTCCATGCGGCTGACGAGGTCGCGCACGCCGAACCCTAGCTTGCGCACATCCAGCAACAGATAAGCGACAAGCTGACCGGGCCCATGGTAAGTCACTTGGCCACCTCGGTCGACCTGCACCACCGGAATATCCCCCGGCAGAAGCAAGTGCTCGGCCTTGCCGGCCTGGCCCTGGGTAAATACCGGCGGATGTTCCACCAGCCAGATTTCATCGGGGGCCGACGTGCCGCGCTCGTTAGTGAACCGCTGCATGGCGTGCCAGACGGGCGCGTAGTCCATCCGGCCGAGCTCGCGAAAGCCCAGGACCTGTGACATCACAACACCATGTGCACGAAGCCAGTGGCCCGCAGTTCACTGTTGATGTCGTAGAGCTGGTCTTGCCCCGTCGCAACGATGTGCAACTGGATCGTGGTGTATTTGCCTGTGGAGCTGGATCGCTCGTCCACACGCTCATCATTGATCGTGGCGTGCTTGCGCACGATCTCAAGGATCAAGTCTTTGCGGCCTACGCCGGTGTCGCTGATGATCTTGATGGGATAGTCCACCACCGGGAATTCGATCTTTGGCGCCTTTACTTCGGTATCGGTCATGGCGTAACGGCCTCGTAAGCGTAAGCCTTGGCGACAACAAAGCCCCGCGTCGGATCAACGCGGGGCTTTGCAGATGCACACTATCAGTTGAACAAGCCGTAGAAGAATAGACGGATGCTATCCCACACGCGGCGGAAGATACCACCCTCGTCGACGGCATCCAGGGCGATCAGGTCGGCGCTGTGCACCACCTTGTCGTCCAGCTTCACTTCGACTTTACCGATCACATCGCCCTTGGCGATTGGCGCAACCAATTGCGGGTTCATGGTCATGCTGGCAGCGAGCTTTTTCAGCTGGCCTTTAGGCATGGTCAGGGTCAGGTCTTCAGCCAGGCCGGCCTTGACTTGGGAGGTAGCGCCCTTCCAAACCGGCGCGGTCGCCAGTTCAGCACCCTTCTGGTAGAAGGTCTGGGTTTCGAAGAAGCGGAAACCGTAGGTCAGCAGTTTTTGCGTTTCGGCCGCACGGGCCTGCTCGCTGTTGGTGCCGAAGACCACGGCGATCAGGCGTTGGCCGTCACGTACAGCGGACGACACCATGCAGTAGCCGGCTTCTTCGGTGTGGCCGGTTTTCAGACCATCAACGGTCTTGTCGCGCCACAGCAGCAGGTTGCGGTTAGGTTGCTTGATGTTGTTCCAGTAGAACTCTTTCTGGGAGTAGATCGCGTAGTGCACCGGGTCGATACGAATGATCGCGCGCGCCAGGATTGCCATGTCGTGAGCCGACGAGTAGTGCTCTGGGTTCGGCAGACCGGTCGGGTTCATGAAGTGGCTGTTGGTCATGCCCAGGTCAGTCGCCGTCTTGTTCATCATGTCGGCGAACGCGTCTTCGCTGCCGGCGATGTGCTCGGCCAGGGCGACGCTGGCGTCGTTACCGGACTGGATGATGATGCCGTGCAGCAGGTCGCTTACAGTCACCTGCGAACCGACCTTGATGAACATCCGCGAGCCGCCGGTACGCCAGGCGTTTTCGCTGACGGTCACCGGATCGTTCTCGCCGATCTGGCCGCGACGGATTTCCAGGGTCGCGATGTAGGCGGTCATCAGTTTGGTCAGGCTGGCCGGTGGCAGGCGCTGGTCACCGTTGCTCTCGACCAGCACGTTGCCACTGGCAGCATCCATGAGAACCCAGGACTTGGCGGCCAGTTGCGGGGAAGCCGGCACCATTTCAACGGCCCAGGCGGCCGGGGTGATGATCAGCGAAAGAAGCAGGCACGTGCGTTTGGCTAAGGTGGTGATGTTCATCCGTCTCTCGAAATTGCTTATGGAAACTTGCCCTCGCGGGCAAAACTCATTCAGGCAGCCCGTTGCCAGACTGTCGCGTATTCGGTTGCCCGCTCACCCCTTGCCCCTGGGTTTTTATTGTCAAACGAGCCAACAACCACAGCTCTGACCCGCGCACGAGCCAGAACCATCAATTCTCTGTTATTCGGCGGTAACCACGCTGGGTTGCCCCAGGTTGGCCATGCGCACGCTGTTCTGCACTTGCGCGACTTCGCTCGGCGAGCCTATCGGCCCCATCCGCACGCGATGCAGGGTCTGCTGGTTACGCACGATGGAGCTGATAAAAACCGGCGCGTTGACCATCCCGCTCAGCTTGGACCTTAACAGTTCTGCCGCATCCGGGTTGGCGAAAGCGCCGACCTGCAGGTATTGCCCGCCCGCGACGGCAGCGCCTGGTGCTGCCCTGGGTACGACGACGGTGTCCGGAGCATGCTGCTGCGGCGGAGGCGTCCACTGCTCGACCTTGCCCGTTGAGGCGGTCACTTGCGGCTGCTGGGTTTGCGGCTCATTGAGCATCAGCGGCGCTGGCTTGCCGCGCTGGGCCCAATATTGCGCCGGGTCGATACCTTCAACCTTCACGCGCGCAGTACCGGTTTCGGCATAACCGAGTTTCTTCGCGGCAGCGTACGACAAGTCGATGATGCGGTCCGAATAGAACGGCCCGCGGTCGTTGACTCGCAGGATCACCGTGCGGTTGTTGTCCAGGTTGGTCACGCGTACGTAGCTGGGCAGCGGCAGGGTCTTGTGGGCCGCGCTCATGCCGTACAGGTCATACACTTCGCCGTTGGCGGTGTTCTGGCCATGGAATTTGGTGCCATACCAGGACGCTGTACCCGATTGGACGTACGTCTTGGATTCCTGCAGGGGGAAGTAGCTTTTGCCCAGCACGGTATAAGGGTTCGCCTTATACGGGCCGGTGTGCAGGGTCGGCGTGGCGTCCGGGATCTTCGACACGTCGACGTCCCACCACGGCGCGCCATCTTTGTGCGCGCGGTTGATGTCCAGGCCCGGCTGGGCACGGACAACCGTGCCCCCGGCCTTCTGCGCCGGACCACGACTGGTGGAACAACTGACGACCAGCAGGGACAACGCGGCGAACGCCACCAGCTTGAGCGGTTTATTGAACGGCGATGCCCGCATTACTTGTTGCCCCGTGCTTGGACCAGCATGTCTGACAGCTGATGCACGGCCATGGCGTACATCACACTGCGGTTATAACGCGTGATTGCGTAGAAATTCTTCAGGCCCATCCAGTATTCAGGGCCATTTTCGCCTTCAAGACGGAACGCCGTCACCGGCAGATCATCAGGCAGCGCATTCTGACTCGACCAGCCCAGCGCCCGCAACTCCCCGACCGTCTTGGCCGGCTCTATGCCTTGGGTCAGGCCTTCGTCGGCGCGATCCCCCGTGACATCGGCGCGGATCACCACCGGTTCGCCGCCGACCCAGCCATGACGCTTGAAGTAGCTGGCCACACTGCCGATGGCATCGTCCGGATTGCTCCAGATATTGATATGCCCATCACCGTCAAAGTCAACGGCATAGGCGCGGAAGCTGCTCGGCATGAACTGCGGCAAGCCCATCGCACCCGCGTAGGAACCCTTGAGGCTCAGCGGGTCGGCCTGCTCTTCGCGAGCCAGCAGCAGGAATTCGCGCAGCTCCTTGCGGAAGAAGTCGGCGCGCGGCGGGTAATCGAAGCCCAGGGTCGACAAGGCGTCGATCACCCGGTAACTGCCGGTATTGCGCCCGTAAAAGGTTTCGATGCCAATGATCGCGACAATGACCTGAGCTGGCACACCGTATTCCTGCTCGGCGCGGGCCAGTACTGCCTCATGCTGACGCCAGAAGTCCACACCCCGCGCCACGCGGGCGTCGGTGAGGAACATCGGGCGATACTCCTTCCACTGCTTCACGCGTTCGGCAGGGCGAGAAATGGCGTCGAGGATCGACTGTTTTTTCTGGGCTTCGCGGAACACGCCCATCAGTTGCTCACCGGCGAAACCATAGTCGCGGGTCATTTCACCGACAAACTCGGCGACCTGGGGTGAACCATCGTAGTCACCGGCCCGCGCCTCTTGCGTTGCGCCCAGCAGCCCAATCAGACCCATCCAGGACGCATGCCGAGTCGCCCAGCCGCGCATTACTTGCATTGACATCTTCACCTTATTCAAACCTGTGCGATCCATTTGCGATGCGTATGAATCGACATCAAAACCCCAAACGCTGACATCAATGTCACCAGCGAAGTTCCGCCGTAGCTAATGAACGGCAACGGCACCCCAACAACCGGCAACAGGCCACTGACCATACCGATGTTGACGAAAACGTAAACAAAAAAAGTCATGGTCAGTGCGCCGGCCAGCAATTTTCCGAACAACGTCTGCGCCTGCGCGGTGATCACCAGGCCGCGACCAATCAACAGCAAATAGATCAGGAGCAACGCGCAAATGCCCACCAGGCCAAACTCTTCGCCCAGTACCGCAATAATGAAGTCGGTGTGGCTCTCGGGCAAAAAGTCCAAGTGCGATTGGGTGCCCAGCAACCACCCCTTACCAAATACGCCGCCGGAACCGATGGCGGCCTTCGACTGGATGATGTTCCAGCCGGTGCCGAGCGGGTCGCTTTCAGGGTCGAGGAAGGTCAGGATTCGCTGCTTCTGGTAGTCATGCATAAAGAAGAACCACATGGCCACGGCCACGGGCACGGCGGCAGCCAGCACGCTGAGGATCCAGCGCCAGCGCAAACCGCCCATGAACAGCACAAAGGCACCGCCCGCCAGGATCAGCAGCGAGGTGCCGAGGTCGGGCTGGCGCACGATTAGCACAAACGGCACGCCAATCAGGATCAGGCTGATCCCCACATGTTTGAGCTGCGGCGGCAAGGTGCGCTTGGACAAGTACCAGGCGATGGTTGCCGGCATCAGAATCTTCATGAATTCCGACGGCTGGAAGCGAATCACCCCCGGAATGTTGATCCAGCGCGTCGCGCCCATGGCGTTGTGGCCCATCACGTCCACGACCACCAGCAGCAACACCCCGACGACGTAGCCCAGCGGCACCCAACGCGCCATGAACCGTGGCTCAAGCTGGGCGATCACGACCATCGACAACAGGCCCAGGCCGAACGACGACGCTTGCTTGATCAGCAGGTCCCAGTTCTTGCCGCTGGCCGAGTACAGGACGAACAGGCTGCCCGCTGCCAATGTCAGCAACAGGATCAGCAACGGGCCATCAATGTGAATGCGTTGCAGAAACGTCGCACGACGACGCATCACGTCCTCGCTGGAGAGGATGCGGTCAAATTTACTCTTCATGGGCCGTAACCTCGGTGCTTGACGGGGGGCCGCCATATTCGGGCTTGAGCCTGCCGTCGTCGGCCAACAGCCAGGCGTCCATGATCTGGCGCACCACCGGGGCCGCGACGCCGGAGCCGGATTCGCCGTTTTCGACCATCACCGCCACCACAATTTTCGGATCGTCGGCCGGCGCGAAGCCGACAAACAAGGCGTGGTCACGGTGGCGCTCCTGAACCTTGGAGCGGTCATATTTCTCGCCTTGCTTGATCGCCACTACTTGCGCGGTTCCGCTCTTGCCGGCAATACGGTATTGCGCGCCAATCGCCGCTTTGCGCGCTGTACCGCGGGCACCGTGCATCACTTGCTGCATGCCATGGTTGACCTTGGTCCAGTCCGACGGGTCACGCAGCACAATGTCGGGGATCGGGTTGTCATCCACCGGTTTTTCGCCTTCGATGGTCCGGGCCAGGTGCGGACGGTTCCAGATGCCTTTGTTGGCCACCAGCGCCGTGGCCTGGGCCAACTGCAGCGGTGTGGCCTGCATGTAGCCCTGGCCGATGCCGAGGATCAGCGTCTCGCCCGGGAACCACGCCTGGCGGCGGGTCGCGCGCTTCCATTCGCGCGACGGCATCAAGCCTGGGGACTCTTCGAACATATCCAGGGAGACTTTTTGACCGAGGCCGAACTTGCGCATATAGGTGGATAGGCGATCAATCCCCAGCTTGTGGGCCAGGTCGTAAAAATAGGTGTCGTTGGAGCGCATGATCGCGGTGTCCAAGTCGACATAGCCGTCACCGGTGCGGTTCCAGTTACGGTATTTGTGATCGTAGTTGGGCAGCATGTAGTAGCCAGGGTCATAGACTCGGCTGGAGGCCGTGATCACGCCCGCGTCCAGACCCGCAATCGCCACCGCCGGCTTGATCGTCGAACCCGGCGGGTACAGGCCGCGCAATACGCGGTTGAACAGCGGCCGGTCAATGGAATCGCGCAACTCGGCGTAAGCCTTGAAGCTGATGCCGGTCACAAACAGGTTGGGGTCGAAGCTTGGTTGGCTGACCATCGCCAGCACTTCACCGGTCTTCGGGTCCAGCGCGACCACCGCGCCACGCCGACCGCCCAGGGCCATCTCGGCGGCTTCCTGCAACTTGATATCCAGGCTCAGGACGATGTCCTTGCCCGGCACCGGATCGGTGCGTTTGAGTACCCGAAGCACACGGCCGCGAGCGTTGGTCTCGACTTCTTCGTAACCCACCTGGCCGTGCAGTTCTGGCTCGTAGAAACGCTCGATGCCAGTCTTGCCGATATGGTGGGTGCCGCTGTAATTGACCGGGTCGAGGCTTTTCAGCTCTTTCTCGTTGATTCGCCCCATGTAGCCGACAGAGTGCGCAAAGTGCGGCCCATGCGGGTAGTGCCGCACCAACTGCGCCACCACTTCCACACCCGGCAGACGGAACTGGTTCACCGCGATCCGGGCGATCTGCTCTTCGGTCAGCTCAAACAGGATCGGCACCGGCTCGAATGGCCTGCGCCCCTGCTTCATGCGCTTTTCGAAGATCACGCGGTCTTCTGGGGTCAACTGCAGCACCTCGACGATCACATCAAGGATCTGCTGCCAATCACCGGAACGTTCGCGGGTCATGCTCAGGCTGAAGCTGGGCCGGTTATCCGCGACCACCACGCCATTGCGGTCGAAAATCAGCCCACGGGTCGGCGGAATCGGCTGCACATGCACCCGGTTGTTTTCCGACAGTGTGGAGTGATAGTCGTACTGGATCACCTGCAGGAAATACAGGCGCGCAATCAGCACCCCGATTAGCCCAACCACCATAAAAGCGCCGAACACGACCCGAGCGCGTACGAGACGTGCGTCTTTCTCGTGGTCCTTGATGCGGATCGGCTGGGTCATCGAAAGAGGCGCAGATTATTTGTGATAAGGGTGCCCGGACAGAACTGTCCAGGCGCGATACAGCTGCTCACCGATCAGAATCCGTACCAACGGGTGCGGCAGCGTCAACGCTGACAACGACCAACGCTGGTCCGCCCGCGCACAGACTTCCGGCGCCAGCCCTTCGGGGCCGCCCACCATGAAGTTGACCGTACGCGAATCCAGGCGCCAGCGGTCCAGTTCCACCGCCAATTGCTCGGTGCTCCAGGGTTTGCCGTGCACTTCGAGAGTGACGATGCGCTCGTTGGGGCCGACCTTGGCCAACATGGCTTCGCCTTCCTGACGGATAAAGCGCGCCACATCGGCATTCTTGCCCCGGGTATTCAGCGGTATTTCCACCAGTTCAAGCGACAGCTCAACGGGCAGACGCTTGGCATACTCGTGCCAGCCTTCTTCCACCCACTTGGGCATGCGTGAACCGACAGCGATCAGACGCAGGCGCACAGCCGTTCCTTATTCCTGGTCTTTGTTCAGCTTGTCGAAGTGCGCGTGGCCCACTTCCGGGCTGTGGTGCTTGCCATCGGCGGCACGGCTCTGCTCGGCGCCTTTCCACAGACGCTCCAGGTCGTAGAACTGGCGAGCGTTGGAGGTCATCATGTGCACGATCACGTCGTCCATGTCCAACAGCACCCAGTCGCTGTCGCCCTTGCCTTCTTCACCCAGCGGCTTGACGCCTTGGGCTTTGACGGCTTCGCGAACCTTGTCCAGCATCGCGCCGATCTGGCGGTTGGAGGTACCGGTGGCGATGATCATGTAGTCGGTGATGCTCTGCTTGTCGCGCACGTCCAGCACTTGGATGTCCTGGGCCTTAACGTCTTCCAGGGCCGCTACGGCGACTTTTACCAGCTCTTCGCCAGCCAGCTCAGGGCCAACGTGGGCTTCTACCGGCAGCGGGGCGCTTTTGAAGGTGCCTTTGCGCTTAACTTTGCTTACGTCTTTGTTCGTCATATAAAACTCGTTTTGCTCGTATGTACGGGCGCTCGCTGTACGACTGTGCGTACGCTCAAGCGCGCCTTTTCAGTTCGACGCACGGTAAAGCCCGTGCGCATCGATGTAGGCCAGGACCGCGTCAGGCACCAGGAAACGTACCGACTTCCCGCTGGCCAGCAGTTGACGGATCTGGGTGGCGGACACCGCAAGCGGGGTCTGCCAGACGAATGCAATATTCCCGTTCGGCCCGGTCAGGGCCAAGGGGTCACTTACCGACCGCGCGGCCAGCAGGTTGCGCAAGGCATCCGGCGGTTCGCTGTCGGCATCCGGGCGTTGCAAAACCAGGATGTGGCAATGCTGAAGGAGTTCCTCCCAGCGATGCCAAGAGGGCAGGCCGCAAAATGCGTCCCAGCCCAAAAGCAGAAACAACTGGTCATCTGCGGCCAGTTCAGCGCGCATCAGCTCCAGGGTGTCAACAGTGTAGGACGGTTTATCGCGCTTGAGCTCATGGTCGTCCACCACCAGCGGCGAGATACCTTCCACGGCCAGGCGCACCATTTCAAGGCGCTGCTGCGGCGACACCTGCGGCGTATCGCGATGCGGAGGCCGGGCGTTGGGCATCACCCGCAGCTCGTCCAGCGCAAGGGCATCCGCGACTTCCAGGGCACTGCGCAAGTGGCCGATGTGCACGGGGTCGAAGGTACCGCCGAGCAGCCCGATGCGTTTAGCCATCAAGTGCGCACATGACCGTCGCCGAACACCACGTACTTCTCGCTGGTCAGGCCTTCCAAGCCAACCGGGCCGCGTGCGTGGAGCTTGTCGGTGGAAATGCCGATCTCCGCCCCCAGGCCATACTCGAAACCATCGGCAAAACGCGTCGAGGCGTTGACGATCACCGAAGCGGAATCCACTTCGTTGAGGAAACGCCGGGCATCGCTGAAATGCTCGGAAACAATGGCGTCGGTGTGCTTGGAGCCATAGGTGTTGATGTGCTCGATGGCCTCATCCAGGTCGTCGACGATGCGGATCGACAGGATCGGCGCCGTGTACTCGGTGTACCAGTCTTGCTCGGTCGCTTCGATCACGTCCGCGCCGAGCAGCGCGCGGGTGCGCACACAACCACGCAGCTCCACGCCCTTGTCGCGGTAGATGGCAGCCAGCGGCGGCAGCACGCGATCGGCAATGCCGACGTGCACCAGCAGGGTTTCCATGGTGTTGCACGGGGCGTAGCGGTGAGTCTTGGCGTTGTCGGCGATGCGGATCGCCTTGTCGATGTCGGCAGCGATGTCGATGTATACGTGACACACGCCGTCCAAGTGCTTGATGACTGGCACCTTGGCATCGCGGCTGACGCGCTCGATCAGGCTCTTGCCGCCACGTGGCACGATCACGTCGACAAATTCCGGCATGGTGATCAGCGCACCTACGGCGGCGCGGTCGGTGGTTTCCACCACCTGCACCACTTCGGCGGGCAATTCGGCCACGGCCAGGCCCTGCTGAATACACGCTGCAATGGCGCGGTTCGAATTGATCGCCTCGGAACCGCCACGCAGGATGGTGGCGTTGCCGGACTTGAGGCACAGGCTCGCCGCGTCAATGGTAACGTTCGGACGCGACTCATAAATGATGCCGATCACGCCTAGCGGCACGCGCATCTTGCCGACCTGGATGCCGGACGGCAGGTAACGCATGTCGCGGATTTCGCCGATGGGGTCAGGCAGCTTGGCCACCTGACGCAAACCTTCGATCATGTCGTCGATACGTGCCGGGGTCAGCGCCAGGCGGTCCAGCAGGGCCGGCTCCAGGCCATTGGCGCGGCCGTTGGCCAGGTCCAGTTCGTTGGCAGTGGCGAGCTCGGAGCGCGAAGCATCCAGAGCGTCAGCGGCAGCCAACAGGGCACGGTTCTTCTGCGCAGTGCTCGCACGGGCGATCAACCGCGAGGCCTGACGGGCAGCGCGACCCAGGCGGGTCATGTAGTCAAGAACGGACTCAGTCATGGTCAGGGAGTCTTGGCATGGAGGAAAGCGGCAGATTATAGCTGTGACGCCGCCCGACTGACAGCGGTGAGGGGCGGATGGTCGAAATGAACTGTAAAAATCTGGGGTTCAGCGGTAATTAAGGTGGGAGTTGTTATGATTCCGTCACATTTAGCCGTATTCACCCTGACTGCCATGCCCAGCTCATCGCCCCTGCTCCCCGCCAGCGCCCTGCCCGACAGCTTCTTCGACCGCGATGCGCAAACGCTTGCGCAAGCATTACTCGGAAAAGTCATCCGCCATCGCGTCGGCGAAACCTGGCTTTCTGCACGAATTATTGAAACCGAAGCCTATTACGTGGCCGAAAAAGGCAGTCACGCTTCATTGGGCTACACAGAAAAGCGTAAGGCTTTGTTTCTGGATGGCGGTCATATCTACATGTACTACGCACGTGGTGGCGATTCCCTGAACTTCAGCGCTCATGGGCCGGGTAATGCCGTGTTGATCAAATCGGCGTATCCGTGGGTCGACGCGTTGTCCGGCCCCGAAAGCCTGGCGCAGATGCTGTTGAACAATCCAAATGCCGATGGCAGCCCGCGTGCCGCTCAAAAGCTGTGCGCAGGCCAGACGTTGCTGTGCAAAGCCTTGAGGTTGAAGGTGCCGATGTGGGATGCCAAGCGCTTCGATCAGCAATTGCTCTACGTTGAGGATGTGGGCCAGGCGCCGAGTCAGATCATCCAAACCACCCGCCTGGGCATTCCCAGCGGCCGGGATGAACACTTGATGTACCGCTTTGTCGATGCTGGCTATGCGCCTTATTGCACACGGAACCCGCTGCGCCGTGGCCAGGTCGAAGGGCGCGATTATTTTTTGATTTGATTAGTAGAGGCCGCTGTTGCTGCTGAAAATTGATATCTGCAGCGCGGCAGATTCCATGTGGGAGCGGGCTTGCTCGCTCCCACAGTTGATGTGCGGCGAGTCCGGATATGAATTTGCAAGGCAGTGGCCGAATAAATGGAGTGGATTGTATGGGCCAATGGCTCGATAGCATTACCGGCTGGTTGACCCTCAACCCCGAATGGCTGGCGGTGGTGGTGTTTATCGTCGCCTGCGTGGAGTGCTTGGCCATCGCCGGGTTGATCGTGCCTGGCACGGTATTGTTGTTTGCTATTGCCGCACTCGCCGGCAGCGGCGCACTGTCCCTGAGTGAAACCTTGCTGCTGGGCTTTCTGGGCGGTCTGCTCGGTGACGGGGCTTCCTACTTTGTGGGTCGACATTTCCACCAGAACATCAGGCGTTTGCCCGGCTTGCGTCACCATCCTGAATGGATGAACGGCGCTGAGACCTACTTCCACAAGTACGGCATTGCCAGCCTCCTGGTCGGACGCTTCATCGGCCCGCTGCGCCCTATGCTGCCGATGGTGGCGGGCATGTGCGACATGCCATTTCCGCGCTTTGCGGTGGTGAGCGTCGTGGCGGCAGCGGGCTGGTCGGTGGCCTATCTGCTGCCGGGCTGGGCGACCGGCGCCGCCTTCCGCTTGCCTCTGCCCGAGGGGTTCTGGCCCGAGGCCGCAGTGGTCGCAGGATGCCTGGCCGTCCTGATCGGGCTGAGCGTGAACAGCAGCTTGCGCGGCCATCGTCGCGCTACCTTGTGGATGGGTTGCGCGAGCCTGGTGCTGTTGATCGCGCTGTTTATCGGCTACCACGCTCTGGACAACTTCGACCATGGCCTGACCGCCCTGGTGCAGGAACATCGCAGCACTTGGTTGGATGAAGTGATGGTGCGCATCACCCAACTGGGTGAATTCAAGAAGATGTTTTTCGCCAGCGCCGTGTTCACCGGCCTGCTGCTATTGGCACGCCAATGGCGCCATGCGGTGTTTGTCGGCGTAACGCTGGCGGGAGCTGCGGTGATCAACACCGGGACCAAGCTGTTTTTCGCTCGCGGACGGCCGGAAATCCTTACAGACCCTTTGACCAGCTTCAGCATGCCCAGCGGCCACGCGTCCGGCGCTTTCGCGTTTTTCCTGGCCCTGGCGATCCTGGCCGGTCGCGGGCAACCCACACGGCTGCGCCTGACGTGGATGCTGCTGGGCTGCATTCCGGCTGCATTTATCGCGCTGTCGCGGGTCTACCTCGGCGCCCATTGGCCCACGGACATCCTGGCCGGCACACTGCTGGCGATGACGGTGTGTGCGTTCAGCCTGGGCATCAGCCAGTACCGAAGCCCGCTGCCCGCCATGTCACAAAAAACCTGGTGGCTGTTGTTGCCGGCGCTGATTGCGGTGCTGAGCTTCATCGCACTCACCGGCACGCCGCATGCTCTGCTGCGCTACGCCTATTAAGTGAACAGCTCCCCCTGCAATTCATCGAGCAGCATCTGGATCGCATCCAGGCGCTGCTGCGGGTCGTCGAGTTGCAGCAGGTCGACCTTGTCGGCTTCGGTGAAGGGCAGCAGGTACGCCAACTGATTGCCCAAGGCTTGCTGTCCGTCGGCGTGCGCATCCATGTCCAGCGAAGCAACCATGGGGTGCTCGGCCAACGCCTGCAGCAGCGCCAGCAGGTCGGCGTCCTCTTCTTCCAGCGGTTGGTCAGGCAGTTCTTCGAGCCATTGCACGTCGGCCACCAGCAATTGGTCCCTCTGCACGCCCGCATCCCGCACGCGGAACCTGCGACCGCCTTCGACCCGAATCCCCAGCAGGCCGTTGTCCTGTTGTTTGAAGTCGCGAATCAGCGCTTCACAGCCGATCAGCGCGTAGCCGTCCGGGGCCATGCCCACTTCCCTGCCGTCGAGGATGCACACCACGCCGAAGCTTTCGCCCTTTTTCATGCAGCGGCTGATCATGTCCAGGTAGCGCGCCTCGAACAGTTGCAGGTCGAGGGTGCAGCCAGGGAACAGCACGGTATTTAGCGGGAACAGCGCCAGACTCATAAAAGGTTTCCTTAACCCCGATTTAAACGATCACCGACACAGCCAGCGGCAGCAGCACCGCCGTAGCTACGCCCATCAGACTCATGGCCAGCGCCGCAAAGGCGCCGCACTCTTCGCTTTCCTGCAGGGCCACCGAGGTGCCGACAGCGTGGGCGGTCATGCCCAGGGCCATGCCTCGCGCTTCGGGGCTGTACACGCCCAAGCGTGAAAGCAGTGACGGGCCGACCATCGCCCCCACCACCCCGGTGATCAGCACAAACACCGCCGCCAACGCTGCCACGCCGCCGATCTGCTCGGCCACCAGCATGGCAATCGGCGAGGTCACCGACTTGGGCGCCATGGTCATCAACATCATGTGCTCGGCGCCAAACCACCAGCCCAGTAGCACACACAGGCCGGTGGCCAACACCCCGCCTACCACCAGCGTAGTAAAAATCGGCCAGAACAATTGGCGAATCCGTCGCAGGTTCAAATACAGCGGCACGGCCAGCGCCACCGTCGCCGGGCCGAGCAGGATGCCCATGATCTCGGTGCTCTTGCGGTATTCGGCGTAGCTCAGGCCACAGGAGAGCAACACGCCGATCACCAACAGCATGGAGACCAGCACCGGTTGCAGGAACACCCAACGGGTCTTCTCGAACCCTGCCAACACCAGTTGATAGGCACCGAGGGTGATACCAATGCCGAACAAAGGGTGATGAATCACCGCCGTCCACGCGCCCTGCCAGTCGAAGGTCATTGATCCTTCTCCTTGCGCTTGACCATGTGTTGCATCAGCACACCGACAAACGCCATGGCGATCACCAGCGACAGCACCAGCGCGCCGACAATCGCCCAGAAATCAGCGGCAATGTCCTTGGCGTACACCATTACCCCCACCGCCGGCGGCACCAACAGTAACGGCAGGTAACGCAACAGGCTGCTGGCCGCCAGGCTCAGGGGCTCGCCGACTTCGCCGCGCCACACCAGGTAACCCAGCATCAGCAACAGGCCGATGATCGGCCCCGGCAGCACCGGCAGCAGCAAATGATTGAGTGCCGTGCCGATCAATTGAAACAGCACCAGCCATGTCAGACCGCGTAACAGCATCCGTTTTCTCCCCCTCAAAACGTGTCGGCATTATAAGCATGCCCGCCGTATGCTCAGGCATTCGCCAAAAGCATGGTGGGTTGACCCGACCTGTTGCCCATGATGATCTACATTGAAGTTCGCCCACTGATAAAAACCGATGAACCAAGGAGAGACGCAATGCCTTATATACCCGTAGCGCAGCTCAACGATTATGTCGGCAAGGAACTGGGACGTTCCGAATGGCTCACCATCGACCAGGCGCGCATCAACCTGTTCGCAGAGGCCACAGGCGATCATCAGTTCATCCACGTCGACCCGGTCAAGGCCGCGCAAACACCGTTCGGCAGCACCATCGCCCACGGCTTCCTGTCGTTGTCGCTGATGCCCAAGCTGATGGAAGACATCCTGATCATGCCTGAAGGCCTGAAGATGGCCGTCAACTATGGCCTGGACAGCGTGCGCTTTATCCAGCCGGTAAAGGTTGATTCCAAGGTGCGGCTGAACGTGACCCTGACCGACGTCACCGAGAAAAAGCCTGGTCAATGGCTGTTCAAGGCCACCGCCACCCTGGAAATCGAAGGCCAGGAAAAACCCGCCTACATTGCCGAGTCGCTGTCACTCTGCTTCGTGTAAGCCTTGCCTGTGGTGAGGGGTAAAACCTCACCACTGTGTATGTAAATTTATGTATGAAACTCGCGGCTGCGGCATACTCGGCGCTCAATTACCCGGATCCCGCTATGCGCCCACTCGCTCCCCTTGCCCTTGCCCTGTTGCTCACCGCTTGCGGAGACGGCGAATCGCTGTTGCCGCCCGATGCGCGCCTGCCCGACGGCGGCCGTTACCGGGGCGATGTGGTCAATGGCTTGCTGCAAGGCCAGGGCCGTGTGGACTACCCCAATGGCAGCTGGTACGCCGGCCAGTTCGACAAAGGTCAATGGCACGGCCAGGGCGAATGGCATGGCAGCAATGGCGAAGTCTATAAAGGTCAGTTCAAACAGGGCCTGTTCGACGGCCAGGGCAGCCTGACCACGGCGGGCAGTCACTATGTGGGCGGTTTCAAGAACGGGCGACGCAACGGCGAAGGCACCCTCAAAGAGGGGCAGATGACCTATCGCGGTGAATTCAAGAACGACCAGTATTCCGGCCTCGGCCGCCTGGAACTGGCCGACGGCAGCCAGTACCAGGGCCAGTTCGCCCACGGCAAGCCGAATGGCGAAGGCCAGCGCAACGATGACAGTGGCAACCAGTTCAGCGGCCATTTCGTCGATGGCCAACTGGAAGACAACGGCACGTTCAACAGCGCCGACGGCGACATCTATGTCGGCCAGTTCAAACAGAACCAGCTCAACGGCAAAGGCCGCTATGAGAACGCCGACGGCGACGTGTGGATCGGCCAGTTCAAGGAAGGCGCGCTCAGCGGCAAAGGCGAGTTGATTGGCGTCGATGGTAGCCACTACGTGGGTCAGTTCAGCGATTGGCGCTTTACCGGTGAAGGCCGCCTGAACCTCACCGACGGCAGCTTCTATATCGGCGGCTTCGACAGCGACAGCTACCAAGGCAAAGGCACCCTCGTCCTCACCGATGGCACCGTACAGGCCGGCACGTGGGTCAATGGCCTGCGTGTGCGTGATGCCGACGGCAAATTATTGCCCGACCCACTGGAAATCGGCGTGCTGGCCCAGGGCCGCCTGCTGGATACCGCCCTCGCCGAAGTGCCCGCCTCCACCCCCGCCGTGGAGCTGTACACCCTCGCCGTGGCCGGTGACGGCAAACAGAGCGTGTTCCTGCGCGAGGCCGATTACGTCAGCAACCTGCTCGCAACGCGTTTCGGCGCGCGCGGGCAGATTCGCCTGGTCAATCACCGCGACCACATCGCCGACCGCCCCCTGGCCACCCGCGAAAGCCTGCGTCGCGCCGTGCAAACCCTGGCCGAACGCACCGGCCCGGAAGACTTGGTGTTTATTTACATGACCAGCCACGGCACCCACGAACACGAACTGGTGCTGGACCAACCGCGCATGGAACTGGCGGACCTGCCTGCCGATGAGCTGGCCGCCGTGATGGCGCCGTTGAAGAACCGCGACAAGATCGTGGTGATTTCCGCCTGCTATTCCGGCGGCTTCATCCCGGCACTGAAAGATGAGCGCACGCTGATCATGACCGCCTCGCGGGCCGACCGTGTGTCCTTCGGTTGTTCCGAGGAAGCCGACTTCACCTACTTCGGCGACGCCCTCTTCGCCCAAGCCTTCAACCAGACCGACGACCTGCAGCAAGCCTTCAAGCTGGCGCAACTGCATGTGGCCGAGCGCGAGCAGGCGGACAGCTTCGAAGCCTCCGAACCGCAGATATGGGCCCCCAAGGGCGTCATCGCCCATTGGCACTTATTACGCAAACAGCAGGCACGAAAGGCGCTCGAAAGCGTCTCAATGAATAGCAAGGAAGCCAAAGGCAACTAAGCTGTAACGTGTAACGAGGGGGAAACACCATGTACCTGACTCCGCAGCATATCTTGCTCGCTGGCGCCTCCGGCCTCGCCGGCGAACACCTGCTCGACCGCCTGCTCAACGAACCCACCGTGACCCGCGTGCTGGCGCCCAGCCGCAAGCCACTGGCCGAACACCCGCACCTGGAAAACCCGGTGGGCGACCCGGCGGTGCTCCTGCCGAAACTGAGCGGCCAGGTGGATATCGCCTTTTGCTGCCTGGGCACGACCATCAAACAGGCGGGCTCCGAAGACGCCTTCCGCGCGGTCGACCTGGACATGGTGGTGGCTTTCGCCAAACGTGCGCGGGAACTGGGCGCGCGACACCTGATCGTGGTCAGCGCGATTGGCGCCGACCCGAAGTCCTCGATCTTCTACAACCGCGTCAAAGGCGAAATGGAGGAAGCGTTGAAGGCTCAGGATTGGCCACAACTGACCATCGTGCGACCGTCGCTGTTACTCGGGGAAAGGCTGGAGCCGCGCTTGGCCGAACAGTTGGCAGGGCCGTTGTCGCGATTGATTCCTGGGAAATACCGCGGCATTGAAGTGTGCGAACTGGCCCGCGCCATGTGGCGCCTGGCCCTGGAAGAGCAGGATGGGGTGCGGGTGGTGGAGTCGGATGAGTTGCGCAAGCTGGGCAAGTAAACCGATTTAATTATCTGGCAGAGATTCAAATGTGGGAGCGGCGGTTCGACGCTCCCACGTTGGTTTTGTGCTGCCTTCCAGATAGGGTTAGAGGCCACCGGTAGCGTTGAAGCCAACCCCAAGTACCGTCAACACCGACAGCGGCAACAACAGCGTATCGAGCAACGCACTCGCCGGAAGATCCACACCGGGATAGCTCGGCGCCTCGGCACCAAACCTATCCTTGGCGCAACACCCCCCATTCATCGCATACAGATCCAGGCGCGTACCGGCATACACCACCGGCGCGCCTGGCTTTGCCGCATCCAGCGTGCGCGCAGTGGCGCAGCCCGTCAGATGCAACGCCAGTACGATCAGCAGCGCCTTATTCATCACTGCTCAAATGATGCTCGCCCCAACGCGGCAGCATGTCCTGAGGGATATTCAGCAGGTTGAGAATCCGCGCCACCACAAAATCCACCAAGTCATCGATGGTCTGCGGCTGGTGATAAAAACCGGGCGAGGCCGGCAAAATCGTCACGCCCATGTTCGACAACTTGAGCATGTGCTCCAGGTGAATGCTCGAATACGGCGCTTCACGGGGCACCAGGATCAACTGCCGGCGCTCCTTCAACGTCACGTCTGCTGCGCGTTCGATCAAGTTGTTGCAGGCACCCGTGGCGATTGCCGACAGGGTGCCCGTGGAACACGGCACCACCACCATGGCCGCCGGCGCGCCGGAGCCGGAGGCCACGGGCGACATCCAGTCCTCTTTACCGTAAACCTTGATCTGCCCCGCCGCCGCACCGGTGTACTCAGTGAGGAAGGCCTGCATCATCTGCACCTTGGGCGGCAGCGCCACATCGGTCTCGGTGGCCAGCACCAACTGCGCGGCCTTGGAGATCAGGAAGTGCACCTCACGGTCTTCGCGCACCAGGCAGTCCAGCAGGCGCAAACCATAGGGCGCGCCGGACGCACCGGTCATCGCCAGGGTGACGCGCTCTGGGCCGCTCATTTCAGCGCCTCGGCCAGCTTGCCGTGCAGGCCACCGAAGCCGCCGTTGCTCATGACCACCACATGCGTGCCCGGTTTGGCCTGTTGCTTGACGTGCTCAATGATGCCTTCGATGGAGTCACACACGGTTGAGGGCACCGTGCACAGCGCGGCAATCGCCGGCAGGTCCCAGCCAAGGTTGGCCGGCGCGTACCAGACGGCCTCGTCGGCGTCGTTGACGCTTTCCGGCAGGCCATCGCGGTGTGCGCCAAGCTTCATGGAGTTGGAACGCGGCTCGATAATCGCAATGATCGGCGCATCACCGACACGCTTGCGCAGGCCGTCCAAGGTAGTAGCAATGGCCGTTGGGTGGTGGGCAAAGTCGTCGTAGATGGTAATCCCATTCACGTCGGCGACTTTTTCCATACGGCGCTTCACGCTTTTGAAAGCACTCAACGCGGCAATGCCCATGGAAGGCACCACGCCCACATGCCGCGCGGCAGCGAGGGTAACCAAGGCGTTGGCGACGTTGTGCTGGCCGGTCATGTCCCAATCGACAATGCCCTGGGGTTTGCCTTCGAACAGCACTTCAAATCGGGAACCGTCTTCGCTGAGCAGCTTGACCTGCCACTGCCCGCCCGCGCCGGTGGTTTGCACCGGGGTCCAGCAGCCCATCTCGATCACACGCTGCAGCGCCGGCTCGGTGGTTGGGTGGATCACTAGGCCTTCGCTCGCAATGGTGCGCACCAAATGGTGGAACTGACGCTCGATGGCCGGCAGATCAGGAAAGATGTCAGCGTGATCGAACTCCAGGTTATTCAGGATCGCCGTGCGCGGGCGGTAGTGAACGAACTTGGAGCGTTTGTCGAAGAACGCACTGTCGTATTCATCGGCCTCGATCACGAAGAACGGCGTATCGCCCAGGCGCGCCGACACCGAGAAGTTCTGCGGCACGCCGCCGATCAGGAACCCCGGGCTCATGCCCGCATGCTCCAGCACCCAGGCCAGCATGCTGCTGGTGGTGGTTTTGCCGTGGGTGCCGGCAACCGCGAGCACCCAACGGCCTTGCAGCACATGGTCCGCCAGCCATTGCGGACCAGACACATAGGGCAAACCTTTATTGAGTACGTATTCGACCGCCGGGTTGCCACGGGACATCGCGTTGCCGATCACCACCAGGTCCGGGACCGTGTCGAATTGCGACGGGTCGTAGCCTTGAGTCAGCTCGATGCCCTGGGCCTCGAGTTGCGTGCTCATGGGTGGGTAAACGTTGGCATCGGAGCCTGTCACGTGATGGCCCAGCTCTTTGGCCAGTACTGCCATCGAGCCCATGAACGTGCCGCAAATACCGAGAATATGAATGTGCATAGTCGACCTCGTAAAACATCGAGGCAGGTTAGCGCAGAGGGGCGAAAATCGCACCTTTTAGCTGAGGGTGTGACGCGCGATGCCGTGCCGGCGCAGCTTTCTATACAGCGTGTTGCGGCTCACGCCCAACTGCTCTGCCGTGTGCGTCATGTGCCAGCGCTGTTGCTGCAACGCCGTGAGCAGTGCGAGGCGTTCGGCGTCTTCCAGTGGCGATTCCACAAGCTTGGCCTGCGCGGCTGCCACGGGACGGGCCTGGCGAATCTGCGCGGGCAAATCGTCAAGGCCAACACGCCCCTCGTCGCACAACGCCACCAGCGTGCGCAATACCGTGCGCAGTTGGCGCACGTTTCCCGGCCAGGCGAAAGCCAACAGCGCCCCACGCGCCGCCGGGTCGAGCGATACGGCCTCACCGTTGGCTTCCTGTGCCAGCAGAAATTCGAGCAACTGGGATTTGTCACTGCGCTCGCGCAAAGGCGGCAACCCAACTTCCAGGCCATTGAGCCGGTAGTACAAGTCCTCGCGAAAACTGCCTTCCTGCACACGTTCCAGAAGATTGCGGTGGGTTGCGCTGATAATTCTGACGTTCACCGCCTGGGGCTCACCGCCGAGCGGCACCACCAGCCGATCCTCCAGCACCCTTAATAGACGGGTTTGCAGCGCCAGAGGCATATCGCCGATTTCATCCAGGAACAACGTGCCGCCGTCGGCTTGCTGCAGCTTGCCTTGCATGCCCTCTTTGCGCGCGCCGGTAAAGCTGCCGCCGCGATAGCCGAACAGCTCGCTTTCAATCAGGCTCTCCGGAATCGCCGCGCAGTTGAGCGCAACAAACGCCTTGTCGGCACGCTGGCTGGCCAGGTGCACAGCCTTGGCGAAGGCCTCTTTGCCGGAGCCGGTTTCGCCATTGATCAGTAACGGCACATCGCGCTCGAACACACGCAGCGCCTTGCTGAAACCCAGTTGCAGCGCCGGGTCGCCCAGGCAGATACCGGGCAGGTGCGGCCGCGCCACCACACCAGGTTTGGCAACGGGCGCCGGCGCGCTGCGCGTCTGGCCACGCAACGCCGCGAACAAATGCCGACCATCACGGGTACGCAACGGCCAACTGGCGGTGGCATTCGCGCTGGCGCGACCGAGCAACTGATCCAGGGAGCACTCGAAAAACGCCTCCACCGGCTGCCCAAGCAAATGGCCACGCAGTTGCCCCAACAGGTTCAGTGCACTCTGGTTGACCGCACAAATCCGCCCCTCGCCATCGAACGCCAGCAGGCCTTCGCTGAACAACCCTACCGACTCCGCCTGCAAGTGGAAGCGCAGCAGCCAGTGGTGTTCAAAGTGACGCAGGAAGTAGCAACTCTCGATCATCTTCGCCGACAGGTTCACCAGTGCCATGGTGTGGAACTGGCTCTGGCGCGACACTGCTTCCCGCGCCGACGACACATCCAGCACGGCCAGCAGGTCGCCGTGGGGGTCGAACACCGGGCTCGCCGAACAGGTCAGGCCCGTGTGACGGCCACGAAAATGCTCATCGCGATGAATGGTCAGGGACTGGCGCTCAACCAGGCAGGTGCCGATGCCGTTGGTGCCTTCGCAGGCTTCGCTCCAATCAGCGCCCAGCCAGAGCCCGGCGCGCTCGAAGATCTTGCGCTCGGACGGCGCAGTGACGCAGTTGAGGATCACCCCGCGCGCGTCAGTCAATAACACCGCATGCCCGGCACCGGAGAGTTGCTGATGCAGGCTGTTCATCTCGCTGCCGGCGATGTGCAGCACCTGCTGCAGGCGCTCGCGGCTTTCCAGCAAGCGACCATGTTCAAGCACAGTGGGTGCAATGGTTTGCGCAGGGTCAAGGTGGTAGTCCTCCAGGCAACGCAGCCAGGAGCGAGCGATGGAAGGATCGCTGGACGGGTCGCGGCCATGCGCCACGGTCAGAACCTGTTGGGCATGGCGACTGAATTGATCGTTTTGCATTTCTTATTATTCTCCCTGCGTGAGAACGCCCAGCATCCCCCAGCCATCCAGGCATTGCAATCCCGGGTCGACCCACCGGTCACAGGCTGTACCGCTTGTGGCACAAACTGTCACATGACCTGTATCAGCCCTGCCACAGCAACGCCTTGCAATAATGCACAACCCCTTGATTTACCTGGCGTACAAAGCGGTGGCCCAACCTTTGCTCTACGCTTTATTACGCGCTTGCTGCGCTGCACTCCGAATAAACATAAAAGCCAGGAGATACCCACCATGCGTTATGCACACCCCGGTACTGAAGGCGCCGTCGTTTCATTCAAGGCCAAGTACGGCAACTACATCGGTGGCGAATTTGTTGCGCCGGTCGACGGCAACTATTTCACCAACATCTCGCCGGTCAACGGCAAGCCTATCGCCGAATTCCCCCGCTCCACTGCCAAAGACATCGATAAAGCACTGGACGCCGCCCACGCTGCCGCCGACGCCTGGGGCAAGACCTCGGCCCAAGACCGCTCGCTGGTCCTGCTGAAAATCGCCGACCGCATCGAACAGAACCTCGAACTGCTGGCCATCACCGAAACCTGGGACAACGGCAAGGCCGTGCGTGAAACCCTGAACGCCGACATCCCGCTGGCCGCCGACCACTTCCGTTACTTCGCCGGCTGCATCCGCGCCCAGGAAGGCTCCAGCGCCGAGATCAACGAACACACGGCGTCCTACCACTTCCATGAGCCGCTGGGCGTGGTCGGCCAGATCATCCCGTGGAACTTCCCGCTGCTGATGGCCGCGTGGAAACTCGCCCCGGCCCTGGCCGCCGGCAACTGCGTGGTGCTCAAGCCTGCCGAGCAAACCCCGCTGGGCATCAGCGTGCTGATGGAATTGATCGGCGACCTGCTGCCACCGGGCGTGCTGAACGTGGTGCACGGTTTCGGTAAAGAAGCCGGTGAAGCCCTGGCCACCAGCAAACGCATTGCCAAGATTGCCTTCACTGGCTCTACGCCTGTGGGCTCCCACATCATGAAATGCGCTGCGGAGAACATCATTCCGTCGACTGTTGAGCTGGGCGGCAAGTCGCCGAACATCTTCTTTGCCGACATCATGAAAGCCGAGCCTTCCTTTATTGAAAAGGCCGCTGAAGGCCTGGTGCTGGCGTTCTTCAACCAGGGCGAAGTGTGCACCTGCCCATCCCGCGCGCTGGTGGAAGAGTCGATCTACGACGACTTCATGAAAGTGGTCATGAAGAAAGTCGAGCAGATCAAACGCGGCGACCCGCTCGACACTGACACCATGGTCGGCGCCCAGGCGTCCGAGCAGCAGTTCGACAAGATCCTGTCCTACCTGGAAATCGCCAAGGGCGAAGGCGCGCAACTGCTGACGGGCGGCAAAGTCGAGAAGCTCGAAGGTGATATGGCTGGCGGTTATTACATCCAGCCGACCCTGCTCAAGGGCACCAACGAAATGCGTGTGTTCCAGGAAGAAATCTTCGGGCCGGTGGTGAGCATCACCACCTTCAAGGACGAAGCCGAAGCCCTGGCGATTGCCAACGACACCGAGTTCGGCCTGGGTGCCGGCGTGTGGACCCGCGACATCAACCGCGCCTACCGCATGGGCCGCGCGATCAAGGCGGGCCGCGTGTGGACCAACTGCTACCACCTGTACCCGGCGCATGCGGCGTTCGGCGGTTACAAGAAGTCCGGCGTGGGGCGTGAGACGCACAAGATGATGTTGGATCATTATCAGCAGACTAAAAACCTGCTGGTGAGTTACGACATTAATCCACTTGGCTTCTTCTAACTTAGCCTTCTAGCAGGCGACCCGCTCTCAACTTGAAATGCGATCAAGTGTGGGAGCTGGCTTGCCAGCGCCCACACTTGAACTTCGCAAGTAGCGGCTACCTCATTCGGCACAAAGAGGCCGGGTTAAAAACAATAACAACGAAAGGTACTTCTTATGCCTAGCGAACCCACTGGATCCTCCGTCGACTTCGAAAAAGTCGGCACCGACTACTTCCAACAACGCGAACTTAAAAAAGGCGCCGCCGGCTGGGTGCTGCTGGTCGGCCTCGGCGTTGCCTATGTCATCTCCGGCGACTATGCCGGCTGGAACTTCGGCCTGGCCCAGGGTGGCTGGGGCGGGATGTTCCTGGCCACCTTGCTGATGGCCACCATGTACCTGTGCATGTGCTTTTCCCTGGCCGAACTGTCTTCGATGATCCCTACCGCCGGCGGTGGCTACGGCTTTGCCCGCAGCGCCTTTGGCCCTTGGGGCGGGTTCCTCACGGGCACCGCGATCCTGATCGAATACGCCATCGCCCCCGCCGCCATTGCGGTATTTATCGGCGCGTATTGCGAGTCGCTATTCGGCATCGGCGGTTGGATGATTTACCTGGCGTTCTACATCATCTTTATCGGCATCCACATCTTTGGTGTCGGTGAAGCCCTGAAGCTGATGTTTGTAATTACTGCCGTCGCCGCGATTGCCCTGGGCGTATTTCTGGTGGCCATGGTGCCGCACTTCAACGTCGCCAACCTGCTGGATGTCCCGGTAACCGAAGCCAAAGGCGCCAGCACCTTCCTGCCATTCGGCTATGTGGGTGTGTGGGCGGCAATTCCCTATGCCATCTGGTTTTTCCTCGCGGTCGAGGGCGTGCCGCTGGCCGCCGAAGAAACCAAAAACCCGAAACGCGACCTGCCGCGCGGCCTGATCGGCGCCATTGTGGTGCTGACCAGTTTTGCCCTGCTGATCCTGGTGATCGCACCGGGCGGCGCCGGCACTTACGCGCTGATCAAGTCCGGCAACCCGCTGGTTGAAGCGCTGGCCTTGGCCTACGGCGGCTCCACGTGGATGGGCAGCTTCGTCAACCTGGTTGGCCTGGCCGGTCTGATCGCGAGCTTTTTCTCGATCATCTATGCCTATTCGCGGCAGATCTTCGCCTTGTCCCGCGCTGGTTACCTGCCACGCAAACTGTCCCAGACCAACAAAAGCAAGGCGCCGGTGCTGGCACTGGTGATCCCTGGCATCATCGGTTTTGGCTTGTCGCTGACCGGCCAGGGGGATTTGCTCATCCTGGTGGCGGTGTTTGGCGCGACGATTTCCTACGTGCTGATGATGGCCGCGCACATCACCCTGCGCATCCGTCGCCCCAAAATGGACCGTCCGTACCGCACGCCGGGTGGCATCTTCACGTCAGGCGTTGCACTGGTACTGGCCTGCGTGGCCGTGGTGGCGGGCTTTCTGGTGGATCCACGGGTGGTGATTGGCGCCGCGATCATCTATGGAGTATTAATTGCTTACTTTGCTTTCTACAGCCGGCATCACTTGGTAGCAGGCACGCCCGAAGAGGAATTCGCGGCGATCCAGGCCGCAGAGGCCGCCTTGCACTAAATGCCGTAAACCTCGACGCGGGCAGCAGCCCGCGTCGTCAAGGAGACACTGTATGGCAAGCTTTTCCCACGCGGTAGGTGCACAAACCTACCGCTTCGACAGCCTCAAGGACGTGATGGCCAAGGCCAGTCCCGCACGTTCCGGGGACTTTCTCGCCGGCGTCGCGGCACAGAACGACGGCGAACGGGTGGCCGCGCAGATGGCGTTGGCGAATATCCCGCTGAAACACTTCCTGGAAGAAGTGCTGATTCCGTATGAAAGCGACGAAGTCACCCGACTGATTATCGACACCCACGATAAACAGGCGTTTACGGCGGTCAGCCACCTGACCGTCGGCGGCCTGCGCGACTGGCTGCTCAGCGACGCCGCCGATGAACAATCCCTACGCGCATTGGCGCCAGGGCTGACACCGGAAATGGCGGCCGCCGTGTCCAAGATCATGCGCGTGCAGGACCTGGTGCTGGTGGCGCAGAAGATCCGCGTGGTCACGCAGTTTCGCGGCACCATGGGCCTGCGCGGGCGGCTATCCACACGGCTGCAACCCAACCATCCGACGGACGAACCAGCAGGTATCGCGGCGAGCATCCTTGATGGCCTGCTCTACGGCAACGGCGACGCCATGATCGGCATCAACCCGGCCACCGACAGCATCGCCTCGATCTGCGCCATGCTGGAAATGCTCGACGCGATTATCCAGCGCTATGAGATCCCGACCCAGGCCTGCGTGCTGACCCACGTCACCACCTCCATCGAAGCGATCAACCGTGGCGTGCCGCTCGACCTGGTGTTTCAGTCGATTGCCGGCACAGAGGCCGCCAACGCCAGTTTCGGCATCAGCTTGAGTGTGCTGCAGGAAGGTTACGACGCGGGCTTGAGCCTCAATCGCGGCACGCTGGGCCAGAACCTGATGTATTTCGAAACTGGCCAGGGCAGTGCCTTGTCGGCCAACGCGCACTTTGGCGTCGACCAGCAAACCTGCGAAACACGCGCCTATGCAGTGGCGCGGCACTTCAAGCCGTTCCTGGTGAACACCGTGGTCGGTTTTATCGGCCCCGAGTACCTGTACAACGGCAAGCAAATCATTCGCGCGGGCCTGGAAGACCACTTCTGCGGCAAGCTGCTGGGCGTGCCGATGGGTTGCGATATCTGCTACACCAACCACGCCGAAGCCGACCAGGATGACATGGACACCCTGCTGACCCTGCTGGGCGTGGCCGGGATCAACTTCATCATGGGCATCCCCGGTTCCGACGACATCATGCTCAACTACCAGACCACCTCGTTCCACGACGCCTTGTACGCCCGCCAGACCCTGGGGTTAAAACCGGCGCCGGAGTTTGAACAGTGGCTGGCGAAGATGGGCATCTTCACGCAAGCCGACGGCAAGGTGCGCTTCGGCAACAGCTTGCCACCGGCGTTTCGCCAAGCCTTGGCGCAACTGGGATGAAGGAGCCGCCCGTGCAACTAGACCTGCCTGACAACCCATGGCTGGAACTGCGCCGCCTGACGCCGGCGCGTATTGCCCTGGGCCGAACCGGCACCAGCATCCCCACCAGCGCGCAATTGGACTTCCAATATGCTCACGCCCAGGCGCGGGACGCGGTGCACCTGCCCTTCGACCACGCGGGCCTGAGCAGTCAACTGGCAGAACGCGGACGCGATAGTTTGTTACTGCACAGCGCTGCTGCCGACCGGCACAGCTACCTGCAACGCCCGGATTTAGGGCGGCGCCTCAGTGATGAGTCGGCCCAGGCACTGCGCGACCATGCCTCGGCCAATCCCGGCGGTGTGGACCTGGCGGTGGTGGTAGCCGATGGTTTATCGGCGCTGGCGGTGCATAAACACACCCTGGCGTTTCTTACACGCATGGAGGAACAAACCCACGCTGAAGGCTGGTCTTTGTCGCCCGTCATTTTGGTGGAGCAAGGCCGCGTGGCGGTGGCGGATGAAATCGGGCAATTGCTCGGTGCCAGGATGGTGGTGATCCTGATTGGCGAACGGCCAGGGCTCAGCTCGCCGGACAGCCTGGGGCTGTATTTCACCTACAACCCCAAAGTGGGCCTTACTGACGCCTATCGCAATTGCATCTCCAACGTACGCCTGGAAGGACTGAGTTACGGCATGGCGGCCCATCGCTTGCTGTATCTGATGCGAGAGGCGTGTCGTCGGCAGTTGTCGGGGGTCAATCTCAAGGACGAAGCGCAGGTTCAGACAATCGAATCCGACGATCCGGACCTGATGAAAGGCAATTTCCTGCTCAGTTCACCGGATGACTGATTGATGGGCGATTGCGCTTTTTCACGCCATTAGGCAGCATCGAGTCACGGCCGCTTGCGTGGTCATACCCAATCTGGAAGTTGAGGCCTGGCATGCGGATTACTCAAGCGACCCTGGAACACCTGGACCTGTTGACCCCGTTGTTCGTCAAATACCGCGAGTTTTATGGCGCCTTGCCCTTCCCGGACTCCTCACGGGCCTTTCTGGAAAAACGCCTGCGCCGCAAGGAGTCGGTGATTTACCTGGCCCTGGCGGACGATGACGATAAAAAGCTGCTTGGATTTTGCCAGCTGTACCCCAGCTATTCGTCGCTGTCGCTGAAGCGGGTGTGGATTCTTAATGACATCTACGTGGCGGAAGACGCGCGCCGCCAGTTGGTGGCGGATAACCTGATGCGCACGGCGAAGAAGATGGCCAAGGAGACATATGCGGTGCGGATGCGGGTGTCGACCAGCAGTGACAATGAAGTGGCTCAGAAGACCTATGAGTCGATCGGGTTCCGTGAGGATACTGAATTCAAGAACTACACGCTGCCGATCAGTGAAGACTGAAACCTGAATACTTCAAACACTACAATTCCCCTGTGGGAGCGGGCTTGCTCGCTCCCACATTTGGATGTGTGGTGATCTGCGGACCGCGTGCCACGACATCCCCCGCTACAAAACCAACACGCTTTTCACCCCTCTATCCGTATAATGCGCACCTTTCAGGGTTGTAAGAAATGCGGCATACATTTGTAGCCTTATTACCCGAGCTTCCGCACAGGCCTGCAGAACCGGGCCATTCACACAGGTGCCATCCATGGATTTCAACCCGCTCGACCTTATCCTGCATCTCGATGTTTACCTCGACCTGCTGGTAACCAATTACGGTCCGTGGATCTACGCCATTCTGTTTCTGGTCATTTTTTGCGAAACCGGCCTGGTGGTCATGCCGTTCCTGCCCGGTGATTCGTTGCTGTTTATCGCCGGCGCCGTGGCCGCTGGTGGTGGCATGGACCCGGTCTTGCTGGGCGGCCTGTTGATGCTGGCGGCGATTCTTGGCGACAGTACCAATTACGTCATCGGGCGAACGGTGGGCGAACGTTTGTTCAACAACCCCAACTCGAAAATCTTCCGTCGCGATTACCTGCAAAAAACCCATGATTTCTATGACAAGCACGGCGGCAAAACCGTGACCCTGGCGCGCTTCCTGCCAATCCTGCGCACCTTCGCGCCGTTCGTCGCCGGCATCGCGAAAATGCCCTACGCACGGTTCTTTGGTTTCAGCGTGCTGGGCACCATCCTCTGGGTGGGCGGCTTGGTCACCTTGGGCTACTTCTTTGGCAACGTGCCGTTCATCAAGAAAAACCTGTCGCTGCTGGTGGTGTTTATCATCCTGCTGTCGCTGGTGCCGATGATCATTGGTGTATTGCGCAGCCGTTTTGGCCGCACCTCCTCCGAAGCCAAGTCGCAGTAAGCGACGATGTGGTCCCTCAGCGCCTGGCGTCGCCAGCGCTTGCTGGCCAGGCACCCGATTGCCGATGAGACCTGGCAGCGGGTGCGCCAGCACCTGACCTTCCTCGACGGCATCGCTGCGGAGCAGGACCAGTGGCTGCGCGAAGCCTGTGTGGTGTTCCTCGTCGAAAAACACCTCACCGCCCTGCCCGGCGTCGAACTGCACCAGGAACAACGCCTGCTGCTCGCCGCTCAGGCGCAACTGCCGCTGATGAACCTCGGCGACCTCGATTGGTACCAAGGCTTCCACGAAATCGTGCTGTACCCCGACGACTTCGTCAGCCCCCAGCGCCATCGCGACAGCAGCGGCATCGAACACGAATGGGACGGCGAACACAGCGGCGAAGCCTGGCAACAAGGCCCGATCATCCTCGCCTGGCCCGGCGTACTCGCCAGCGGCCACTGGGAAGGCTACAACCTGGTGATCCACGAGCTGGCACACAAGCTCGACATGCTCAACGGCGACGCCAACGGCCTACCACCGCTGCACCACGACATGCGCGTGCAGGATTGGGCCAGCGTGATGCAAAGCGCCTACGACGACCTCAATCGCCAGCTGGACGCCAACCCGGACGCCGACACCGAGATCGACCCCTACGCCGCCGAAAACCCGGCGGAATTCTTTGCCGTCACCAGCGAATATTTTTTCAGCGCCCCGGATTTGCTGGTGAACAGTTATCCACAGGTGTACGCGCAACTCAGCCGCTTTTATCGCCAGGATCCCTTGGCCCGCCTCACCGAACTGCAGGCCAGCGACCCACGTTATCAGCCACAAGGCGAATGACCGTACGACGTCTGGTGCATGGCATCGGCGTCAGAATGTGCCTATAATCGCCGCCACTTTTAGGCCAATCCGGCCAAGTTTCTTGGCCAATTAACGGGGGCAACGCCCAATGAGCTACAGCAAGATTCCGGCTGGCAAAGACCTGCCGAACGACATCTACGTCGCCATCGAGATTCCGGCCAACCACGCGCCGATCAAATACGAAATCGACAAAGACAGCGACTGCCTGTTCGTTGACCGTTTCATGGCCACCCCGATGTTCTACCCGGCCAACTACGGTTTCATCCCGAACACCCTGGCTGACGACGGTGACCCCCTCGACGTGCTGGTTGTAACCCCTTACCCGGTTACCCCAGGCTCGGTTATCCGCGCACGCCCAGTCGGCATCCTGAACATGACCGACGACGGCGGCGGCGACGCCAAAGTAATCGCAGTGCCACACGACAAGCTGTCCCAGCTGTACGTGGACGTGAAGGAATACACCGACCTGCCGCCCCTGTTGCTGGAGCAGATCAAACACTTCTTCGAGAACTACAAAGACCTCGAAAAAGGCAAATGGGTGAAGATCGACGGTTGGGGCGACGCAGAAGCCGCTCGTGCCGAAATCATGAAGTCGGTCGCGGCCTACAAAGGCTGACACCTGCTCCTCATTGCCTCGGCAATTGAAAAAGCCCCGATCATTCGGGGCTTTTTTTGTGGGAAAAATTAAACGACACGTTCAACTCTTTATAAGTAATGTTTAACTAGCGAGCGAATCCGAAGTATTGAGCTACAACTAAGCAAAAACCTACAGGCGCAACTCAACGCATGGTTTATTTGATCTGTAAATCCCGCCAGTAAACTCTGCGTTTATGAATACATCAGGTGATCGTTTAAAAGCGCTACTGCGGGAAGTTCATCTTTCCGCCTCCGACTTCGCCAAGAACCGTGGTGTCACGCCTCAACACGTGAACAACTGGTTCAAGCGCGGTGTACCCATGGGCCGACTCAACGAGATCGCAGAACTGCTGTGCATCTCCAGCCGTTGGTTGCGCACCGGCGAGGGCCCCAAACACCCACCGGCCAACTTCCTGCTGGAAGGCCCGGACACCCGAAAAGGACTGCCCTCAACCCGCGAAGGAAGCGGCAAATACCTCACAGGCCCCGCCTGCCCTCCAGAAAAAATCGACGTGGAGATCGACCTCCACCCCTCATTCACCTCCACCGAACGCATCCGCGTCTCCCTGCACACCCTCCAAACCCTCACCGTAAACCCCGACCGCGCCCTGGGCGCCTACATGGTCGACAACAGCATGATCGACATCATCCAACAAGGCGCCACCCTCGCCATCGACCGAGGCCGCACGCAACTCATCGACGGCGAAATCTACGCCGTTGAACACGACGGCATGCTGCGCATCAAATACCTCTACAACCGACCTGGCGGTGGTTTGCGCATGCGTAGCCACAATGCCAGTGAACACCCGGACGAATACCTCACGCACGAGCAACGCTTTGAACAGAACTTCCAGATTCTGGGGTGGGTGTTCTGGTGGTCCACTCTGAACAACCGCCGGCCCCCAGTGCCGCTGGATGAACACCTCTTGGGCTGGGAAGGCTCTAAATCGGAGCCGGAGGTGGGCATTTGAAATGAATGTGGGTATCATGCGCCGCACATTTGGCAGGGGGTGGCTTTGCGCTATCCACCCTGCTCGGCGATGCGGAGGCGTTCCCGCGGATGCCCCTACTATTCAGCCTGACGCAATGTGGGCTGAGCGATTTGAAGGCTGGTGAGGTTTGTCAAAAACAAGCTGAGGCAGTCCCCGAGAAGCCGGCCACAAGCCGGCTTTTTAATGCCTGTAAAAATCACAAACCAATTGTCCAACAGCTGTTGGACAACTGGATAAGCAAAGGCGGGCCTCCTAGCGACCTGACCGATTATCAAGCCGCATCAGTTGGGCTGCATACACTCCACCGCCCGATCCGCCACCATCTTCGCCATCTCCACCAAGTGCATCACCGCTCTATGCGGCGCACCCAGCGGTTCACCAAGCGCCTGCGACGTGGCCACTGCAGTAACTCAGCCACACGCACCCAGGCATCCTCAAAGCTCAGTTCTTCATTAACGGTAAATGGGTGAGTCGCGCCCGATGATGGCGAATCTGAAACAACGTTATCCATAGCAAAACTCCAATCGATAATTTGGAGCTGCACTGATCTGGCGGATCGTTCATCGCGACAATCTGCCCTGGATTCTGGACAACGGCCTGCACTGCGCCAGCGCCGAGTTGCAGGCACCGCAGTACGTGAACATCGGCAACGTTGACTTAATCGACAAGCGCCGCACGCGCTGCGTACCCATTGCACCTGCAGGTGTCTTGTCCGACTACGTACCCTTCTATTTCACCCCCTTCTCTGTGATGATGAAAAACATTCACTCCGGGTGGAGCGTTCAGCAGCGCAACAACGAAGAGATCGTAATTCTGGTCTCAAGCCTGCACCGCGTGGCCGAGCTTGGCTTACCGTTCGTCTTCACAAACGCACATGCGTACCCGGATTGGACAGACTATTACAGCGATCTGGCGAGTCTCCATGAGATCGATTGGTCTATCCTTCAAAGACGCGACTTCAAACGCGATCCAGATGACCCTCGAAAGATGGAGCGCTATCAGGCAGAAGCGCTGATTCACCACCACCTACCGATTACAGGACTCCTTGGCATCATGTGTTACACCGATGCAACGAAAAAACGTATAGAGCAGGACGTTGCCGCTAGAGGTCTGACGTTGTCTGTTCATGCGCGTCCGGGATGGTATTTCCAATGATCAGATTCACCCAGGGCAACCTTCTGGAAGCCAACACCGAAGCCCTCGTCAACACGGTGAATACCGTAGGTGTGATGGGTAAAGGTATTGCGCTGATGTTCAAAGAGCGGTTTGCGGAGAACTATCGCTTGTACGCGGCCGCCTGCAAGGCTGGTGAGGTGGAGACCGGTAAAGTTCACGTAACCGCTGTCAACGAATTGGAAGGTCCTCAATGGATCGTTAACTTTCCGACCAAACGTCACTGGCGATCACCGTCGCAGATGGCATGGATAACCGAAGGCCTGCACGACTTACGTCGTTTTTTGATCGAAAACCATGTGAAATCTGTAGCGGTTCCGCCGCTGGGTGCAGGTAACGGAGGTCTCAAATGGCCGGAAGTACGTGAGCAGATTATTGACGTCTTAAGCGATCTGGATGTTGATGTGTTGGTATTCGAGCCTTCCAATCAATACCTGAATGTCGCGAAGCGCACCGGCGTGGAGAAACTCACGCCGGCCCGCGCACTCATTGCGGAACTGGTTCGGCGTTACTGGGTTTTAGGTATGGAATGTAGCCTGCTTGAGATTCAGAAACTGGCCTGGTTTCTGGAACGCGCTATCGAGAAGCGGCCAGATCTTAAGAACCCACTGGACCTTCAGTTTGTTGCTCATAAATACGGGCCGTATGCCAATCGATTAGAGCATCTGCTTAACAACCTGGATGGTAGTTATCTGCATTGCGATAAGCGCATCGGTGATGCGGAAAACAGTGATGTGATCTGGTTCGACCAAGACCGCAAAGCCTTTCTACAAACCTATCTTAAAACAGAAGCCAAGGAATACTCCGAAGCCCTGGAGTGCACTGCCGAATTGATTGACGGCTTTGAGTCCCCGTTTGGTATGGAACTGCTGGCGACAGTCGATTGGTTGCTGAGTCGGAAAAATATCCCCCCTACCATCTCTGCTGTGCGCGAGGCATTGAAAAATTGGGAGGGTGGAGTCGGTGCTGGTGCTCGTAAAAACAAGCTGTTCGACGATCAAGCGCTTGAGATCGCACTGAAACGGCTTACGCACAACCACTCCAATGCTCAGATGGCTACCTGCTGAGCCGCGCAATCTTCGAGATGCTCAGAATCCTGCCCGCTGGCGCGGGCATTTACCCAATTATTGAGTCGTGTCCAGTCAATACTGACTGAGGAGCTCGGCGGATTTTCTCAATCCAATATCAAATGCGGCAAAAACCGACTCGAATCCTTGGTAATCAAACTATTATCCTCGCGCACCCCAATCCCCGCCGCCTGATCACCAATCACCCAAGACCCAATCAACGTATAGCTGTCCCCAAACTTCGGCAGCGGCGCAAACTCTTGAAGAATGAACGGCGCATCCGTATAGGGGCCATCCTCCTTCACAATCAGCCCGTCCGCCGTTTGCAGCTCGATGTTGGCCCCTTCCCGCGAGAAGAACGGCTTGCGCACCCAGCCCTTTGGCACGGCTTTACCCGGGTCGGTATCCAGGTGGGACGCCAGCAAATTCGGATGCCCTTTATTGAATTCCCACAACAGCGGCAGGATGCCTTTGTTGGAAATAATGGACTTCCAGGCCGGCTCGAAAAACTGCGTATCACTCTGGGCAATCGCCGAGCCGAAGGGCTCGTGGAAGATGAATTCCCAGGCGTGCAGTTTGAACAGGTGGGGGATCCAGCGGTCCTCGAGGTCGACGAAGCGGCCTTCGGCTGTCAGGCCGATGTCTTCGATGTCGATGTGGCGTGATTCGATGCCGACTTTTTCCGCGACGAGGCGCAGGTAGTCGGTGGTGCCTTTGTCTTCGATCGAGTCTTTCATCGAGGCGAAGTAGAAAGGTTGGTTGATCTGCAATTGGGCGAAGGCCTGGTGCAGTTTGGTGTCGATGCTGTTGAACTGATCGGCGTGCTTGGGCAGCAGGCCGCGTTCGATGCATTGTTCCAGCCAGCCCCACTGGAACGCCGCCGCTTCGTACAGGCTGGTGGGGGTGTCGTAGTTGAGTTCAAGCAGCTTGGCGGGCCCAGTGCCGTTGTAGGAGAAGTCCATGCGCCCGTACAGGTGCGGGTGACCTTCGAGCCATGAGGTTCGAATCATGTCGTAGAACGGCGCGGGGATGCTCAGGCGGTCCAGCAGTTCCTCGCTGTGGACCACGCGGGCCACGAGGTCCATGCACATGTCATGGATCTCGGTGGTCGGGTCTTCGAGGTCTTGCTCGATTTGCTTGAGCGTGAACTGGTAGTACGCGCGCTCGTCCCAGTAGGGTTCGTCGTCGATGGTGTGGAACAGGAAGCCGAGGCTGTCGGCGGTCTGTTTCCAGTCATGACGCTCTGCGCAATGGATCTTCTTCATGGCCCGGTTTCCTTAACTGCTCGACCCGCCGCCGCTCCAGCCGCTGCGTGCGCTGGCCTTGCTGCCGAAGCCGCCACGGGAGGTGGCCGACGATACGGCACTGGACGCGCTGGAGGAGCGCAGCGTGTTCGAGTAATTGCTGCTGCCGTACCGTGCCTGATTCGAGCGGCCGAATGTCGCCCCGCTGGAGGCTCGCTGACTCAGCGTCGAGGAACCATAACTGCCGCGATCGTCGCGGTAGCGATACACCGGCTCAGAGCGGTAGCTGTTGCGGTTGTTGCTCAGCATGTTGCCGATCAGCAACCCCGTCAGCAGGCTGCTGGTGGAGAAGCCTGAGCCGCCGCTCGCTTGCGATTCGCCCGTTTGCGCCTTGGCCGCGTCAACCTGGGATTGCGTGACTTGGCCTTCGGCGGTCAGTTCGAAACCACCCAGCTTGGGGATGAACTTGCCGGCGGAGTCTTGCTGGCACCAGTCGGCGACAAAGTCGGCGTCGCAGTCGGCCTGGCTGTCGTACACCGGTGCAATGCGGCGGTGCTCGGCCATGGCCTTCATGTAGGCGTCCGAGCAGACGTCCACCGGTAGCTTTTCATCGGCGCACTGCTGAACAGACTGGAAGTTGTACTTCTTCTGCAACTCGTAGGTTTTTTCCGTCGGCCCGCAGCCGGATATCGCCATGGCGACCGACGCTGCCAGCGAAAGCTGGACGTACTTGCTTCGTTTCATCGGGAGCTCCGTGCGCAATCAGTTCTGGGAAGGCGTCATGCAGGCGGCGTTCAACATGCCGACGCTGATGGCCACGGCTGCCACGTAGATACCGGCCGCGAGTTCACCTTTTTTGATACGTTCGGAAGTGCCTTTGAGTACCAGGCTGGTCACCAGAAACGCCAACAGTTGGACGAGGGCGGCGATCACGGCCCAAACGACAAAGTCGAGGAGGCTGATCGAGAAGGCAATCACATTGCTGGCCGGAATCGCGAAACCGATGATGGCACCGCCCAGCGCGACCGCAGCCGACACGTTGCCCGCACGGATCAGTTCGAATTCCTTGTGCGGGGTGACGCGGGTGTAGATGAACTGGAACAGCGCGAACAGCACGGCGGCACCCAGGATGTAGGTGACAAACCCGAACACGGCGGGTTTATTCAGCGAGATGGACAGAGCTTCTAGCATGGATTTCTTCCTTTTTTCAGAGCGTATTCAGGTCGGTTGTGTACAGTGAAATGCCCAGCGAGGTGCTCAGGCTGACGGTGCCTTCAGCGTCTTCTTCAACGGAAAACAGCAGGAACTCCCGGCGATCGGTCAGGCCGGTATCGCGGGCGTACAACATCGAACGGTGCTCGACGGTGTAGGCACTCTCCGGATTGATCACCTGCTCGCTCATTGCCACTAATTCTGTCTGGCCCTCTTCGCTGCCCCACACGCGGCTGTATTCGACGCCGTTGTGCGTGTAGGTCGCCAGCCCGATCAGGCTCTGTGGACCTGCCAGCCGACGCAGTTCCGCCTCACTGCTGAGGGTGACGTAACTCAGGTAGTTGAACAGGATCACCGACTCGACCTGCCCGGCGATGTCACCCGTGGTGTGCACCTGCAGCCAGTAATCGTCGTCGTTCATGTAATAGCGCGACAGCCAGGTCGACTGCCCGAGGTCCACGGTGCCGTTGCTCCAGATTTCCTGGGAACCGGGGATGACCACGCTGGTTTTATCATCGAGCAACAATCGCAGGGTTGCGTCGAAGATCACGCCTTTACCCGGCGCCAGGCCCAGCGGGCCAGTGGTCGGCAGGGCTACGCTGGCTGTGCGGTTCGACGCGGTATTCGCGTTCGGGGCCTCAAGCCCCATCAACTGTTTAAGCCATCCCATTGGAGATTTCCTTGAGGCGTGTAGAGGCGATGTAAAAGAGTTCGCCGCCTTCAACGCGCGTGGCGCTGGGCGGGTTGATCGACGGTTGTTGGGCACCTTTGGCGCGGTAGCCGATGAGGGTGGCGTTGTGGTGTTCCTTCATCTGCGTGTACAGGTCGCCAAACGTTGCTTCAAAGGCCTCGGGCAATTTCATCAGGTATTGGGTGGCGCCTTGGCCCACGCACAGCAGCTCATTAATGACCACTGACGAGCCCGGGTCCTGAGAGGCTCGCACCAACATCTCGATCGCCATACTGGAGGTGCATTCCAGGCTCGGGGCGTAGGAGCTGGCAAGTGCGGCAATTTCACTTTCGTTGAAGTGCGCGACCACATGCCCCACAGGATTCAATTGATTCACCGCCAGCACAGTGGCCAGCGTCAAGTCGTCAGACGAAGTTCGCACCAGCACACGCTCGGCACCGGGCACGCCTGCACGCAGCAGTAACGCGGTGGAGGACAGGCTTTCGCCGCGGATGAATGCCGCTTTGCCGGGCATCGGGTTTTCTTCGAGGGTGCAATCGCAGATGACGATCAGGTTGTCGCTCGAGGTTTCGTCTTGCAGCAACAACTCAATGACCCGCTCGCTGGATGCGCCTTCCCAGCCAATGAGCACCGTATGGTCGACCTTGCCCGTGAAATCGCCTTTACCCTTCATGCCTTTTCTCCATGCATCGATGACACTGCTGGTGGTTTTGCCGATGGCTGCCGTCAACAGCGCAATGCCCCCGAGCATGACCCAGGAGGCCACGAAAATTCGTCCCGCCGAGGTCTGCGGCGCGAGATCGCCGTAGCCGACGGTGAGTGTGGTGGTGAGATAGAAGTAAATGAACGTGGCGGGAGCGGTGAGGTGCTGTTCGCCCAGAAACACCAGGCCCAGATAAGCCGTGCTCAGGTGGACGCCCAGGGCAATGACCAGACCTGCCCAGCCGAAGCGGTGAAAGAGGGAGGACGCGTACAGGCGCAGCAATAAAAAAATCGACATGTTGTCCCTGATTCCCTGGGTACTTGATTCCGGATGAGATCAGCGCCTGGGCGTCTGGAGGCTCAAGTGCGTTCACCGCGCATTAAACCTGCTGCGCGGCGCAGAGAGAAGTACTTTGGCTGCAATAAATCCAGCGAACGCACCAAACAGGTGACCTTCGAAGGACACACCCTGACGCGGCAGGAAGCCAAAGATCAGCCCGCCATACAGCAGAGCGACAACGCCGGCGGTTATTAGGTTGCTCCAGCTCCGATGAAACCAGGCGCGAGACAGGAGGTAGGCCCACAACCCGAATACCCAGCCGCTGGCACCCACGTGGACGCCTGCAAAACCGAACAGCCAGACCAACAAGCCGCCCAGCAGGATAATGATCGCGCTGACGCTGATGAACCGATTGAACCCTTCGAGGATGACCAGGGTGCCCAGTATCAAAAAGGCGATCAGGTTCGCACTCAGGTGAGCAAAGGATGCGTGCAAAAAGGGTGAGGTGAGAATGCCCGGCAGCCCGTACAGCGTTCTTGGGACCAGGCCGTATGCCATCAGGCTGTAACCGGTGGCTGCATTGAGTAGTTGCAGCGCGACCATCAAGAGGGCGAGGCCTGCGATTGTCTTGAAACCCTTCAGGGCATCCATCCTGACCTCGATATAAAAAAGGAAGGGCAGACCATGCCCTTCCTGTTGCCGCGTTGCTTAGTCGGCCGACTTTTGCTTCAGACGTTCCAGAATCGCATTGGCGCTGCCTTCGTTCGGCGTGATGCCGGCGTCGCGCAATTTACGCTCCAGATCGGTACCCGTCGAGGCGTCAGCCAGTTCGTCCTGGGCTTGCAGCTCAGCGGCGCGTTGCTGCTGCTTGGCTTGCAAGCGATTCAGCGTACCGACGGCGGTTTCCAGCTTGCCGTTGGCACCGCCACTGGCGATGGACGCGCTGACCTGGGCCTTCTGTACGCTGTCGCGCGCCTTGGCCATGTCCACTTGCTGACGCAGGCTTTTAATCCGGCTTTCAGCCTTGGTGATGTCCTTGCGCATGCTTTCAGCGTACCCACCGAACTCGGCGGCCTGCTTTTGCTCGACATCCAGTTCGTTGGTCAGGGTCGAAATGGCCTCGGCCACTTCCAGCGCCAGGTCTTCACGGTTGGCCTGGATAGCGGCCATCGCCTTGGACTCCAGATCCTTGATCTTGGCGTTGTACTCGCCGACGCGATCATTCGCCAGTTTGTGCTTGGCCATGATGCTGACCAGCTCACGCTTGGCGTTAGCCAGCGCGCTGTCGGCGTCGCGAATTTCCTGGTCGAGGATGCGCAGGGCTTGTTGATCGACAATCGATTCGCCGACTTCGTTGGCACCGCCACGCAGCGCGGTGAACAATTTGCTCCAGATGGACTGAGTCATTGGATATTCCCTACTGATTAGTTGAAGAAGCGTTCAAAGGCTTCGCTCGCGCGCTGCACGTTATCGACGAGGGTTTTTACCTCGGTCACGATGTTCGTCAAGCTGGAGTCGGAGCTCAACGCGCCGAACATGTTGTAAATAACTTGCCCGTTCGGCATGGACTCGATGCCGATCGAGGACAGCGGGAACATCTCCCGGCTGCGCAGCACGGCGTCATTGAAGGCAGGTACATCGTTGATGGACTCGACGTCGACCAGAACGGTGTCGACGATGATCTGCTCGCCGACCACCGCGATGTAAATCGGCAGGCCACCGAAGTCGTTCATTTCCAGCTTGATGCTGGACTCGGAACCTTGAACCAGAGAAAGCGTAATGTCGTTGGAAACCACGTCGTCCAGGGCCTGAAGTGCACTGAAGAGGCGATTGATGTTCCAGTTGGTACCTGCGCTCATGTAATTCTCCGACATGAATGAGCCAGCCAGAATCGGCTGGCGAAGCTGTTTCTCCATCTGCTTGAGCAGGCTTCGATTTTCGGGAAGCACCCAAGTCTCGTGTTTCACATAACCGGCGGCCGCCAGGCCCGCGCGCATCTGCTTCATATAAAAGCTCGACGGCTTTTTCGCAGGCGATTTCAAGCGCTCTCCCTTGCGGCTTGCTGAATCTGTATCGGGCCCAGCCGGCGGGCTCGATGGAGAGCTGCTTTTCATGGTACTGACCTCGTTGTGAAAAACTCACGCGTGAGAAACACTACAGGCAATTTCGACCATGCTCAAGAGCTCACGCGTGAGATTTTTGCGTTACGTTTTCCGGTCATCAAAAAGCGTCGACGAGCGATAGGCGCTCCCTAGGAAACGTCCTGCACGTAACAAAGATCAGCCCTGCTGGCCTTTGAAGATCACACCACACTCACTCCCGTGTTCCCCCCACCCACCTGTGTTCCCAGGTGACACCCTGCAACCTTACCCCCATCGCATAAACATCAGATGAAACGTCCTACACGCATATCTAAATAAACCGTTTAAACGCCAATTCCCCGACTCCCCTCGCCGCTGGCCCAAAACCTGCTTATTGCACACCGTACAATAAAGCCGGCCCAAGCCGGGCTCACCCTCAACCACTGCTGCGTAATGCAGCCTGGGGAATGCTGATGTCTACAACACCGCTTCACTCTTCCAACCATGGCTTGGCGCGATCGCTCAAGGAGCGCCACGTCATGTTGATCGCTATCGGCGGCATTATCGGGGCCGGGTTGTTTTTGGGGTCGGGCAAGGCGATTGCCACGGCGGGGCCGGCGCTGTTGCTGGCGTATGCGTTGTGTGGAGGGATGGTTTATCTGATTGCGCGGGCGCTGGGGGAGTTGTCGTTGTATCGACCCAGCAGTGGGTCGTTTGCGACGTACGCGGAGGAATTTTTGGGGCCGCGGGTGGCGTTTATCACGGGGTGGTCGTATTGGATGATCTGGATTCTGGTCGGGGTGCTGGAGGTGACCGGGATTGGTTTGTTGATGAAGTATTGGTACCCGGAGTTGCCGCAGTGGATTCCCGCGTTGGTCACTGTCGGCGTGTTGATGGTGATCAATCTATTTGCAGTGAAGACGTTTGGTGAGGTGGAGTTCTGGCTGGCGTTGATCAAGGTGTTGACGATTGTCGGGCTGATTGGGGCGGGGTTGGTGATTTTGTTGTTTGGGCTGGAGACGTCTGCGCAGACGACACCCTCAGTCGCGAATCTCTGGCAGCACGGTGGGTTTTTTCCGAATGGCTGGCATGGCTTCTGGTTCGCGGTGCCTGTGGCCGCGTTTACCTTTGCCGGGGTCGAGGTGATTGGTTTGGTGGCGGCGGAAACAGCCGAGCCGCAGCGCACATTGCCACGAGCGATCAATAGCATCCTGTGGCGCATGGCGATTTTTTACCTGGGGTCGACCGCTGTGATCATGGCGCTGTACCCGTGGAACCAGATCGACACCTCGCAAAGCCCGTTTGTGATGGTGTTCGACAGTATTGGGCTGGGTGTGGCGGCCGGATTCATCAATTTCGTGGTGATCAGCGCGCTGGCGTCCTCGTGTAATACCGGACTGTTTGCCACCAGCCGCATGTTGTTTGCACTGTCACATATCCGGCAGGCGCCGCGTCAGTTGCAGGTGTTGAGCCCGCAACGGGTGCCGGCCCGTTGCTTGATGGTGTCGACCGCCATTTTGCTAGTGGGGGTGCTGCTGAATTATTTGATCCCGGAGAGCATTTTCAGCCTGTTGATCACGGGAATCCTGGGCCTGTTGATTTGGGTGTGGATGGTGATCATCACCGCGCATATGGCCTATCGCCGTAAGGTGCAGCGCAGCGAGCTGGCAGAAGTGGATTACCGCCTGCCCTGGCCCAAGGTCAGCAGTGTGCTGGTGCTGGGTTACCTGGGCGTGCTGACGGTGTTGGTGATTCGCGACCCGGAAACGCGCGCGGCGTTTTACGTAGCGGCGGCGTGGTTTGGCTTATTGATGCTGGTGTATCCGAAACGTACTGCGTCGAAGGGGGTGAGTGATGCCTGGCAAGCTTGAGTTGGAGCGTTGCATTCAACGGTACATCCGGGCCAATCCAAAGAGTGCGCGCCAGTTGGAGTGGGCCGCGCAGGTGATGCCCGGCGGCAACACGCGCTCGGTGCTGTTTTATGAGCCGTTTCCGTTGGTGATGACAGGCGCCAGCGGGTGTTTTCTCGATGATCTGGATGGGCACCGCTACGTCGATTTTCTCGCGGAATACACGGCAGCGCTGTATGGACACTCCCATCCGGTGATCACCCATGCGCTGACAAAGGCGATGGCGAATGGGCTGAACCTGAGCGCCCATACGGAAGGGGAGGCGCGGCTGGCGACGCTGATTGTGGAGCGCTTCGGCTGCATCGAGCAGGTGCGGTTTACCAACTCCGGCACCGAGGCGAATCTGCTCGCGCTGGCGGCGGCGAAGGCCTACACCGGGCGCAGCGGAGTCATCGCGTTCAACGGCGGTTATCACGGCGGTGTGTTGAGTTTTGCCGGGACAAGCACGGCGATGAATGTGCCGCATCGGGTCTACTTGGCCGACTACAACGACCTGGACAGCGTCGAGCGTTTGTTGCATGAGCATGTCGACATTGCGGCCATCCTGGTGGAGCCGATGCTGGGTGCGGGCGGGTGTATCTGTGCCGCGCCGGGTTTTCTCGAAGGGTTGCGCAAAAGGAGCCACGCCCATGGCACGCTGCTGATCTTCGATGAAGTGATGACCTCGCGCCTGGCCCCCGGCGGCCTGCAGGAAAAGCTCGGCATCACCCCGGACCTGATCACGCTGGGCAAATACCTCGGCGGTGGTATGCCGTGCGGCGTGCTCGGTGGGCGGCGGGACATCCTCGCGCAGTTTGACCCGCGCCATGGATGCCTGTCCCATGCGGGCACGTTCAATAACAATGTGCTGACCATGGCGGCGGGCATCGCCGGACTGGAGCAGGTGTACACGCGCGAAGCAGCGTTGGAACTGAATGCCCGTGGCGACAGGTTGCGCGGCCAGCTCAATGAGGTGCTGGCGCCCATGCCGATGCAATTTACCGGGCAAGGATCGGTGATGAATCTGCATCCCACGGGCTTACCTATTCTTCGTCCTTCAGATATTCCAACGGAGCGAAACGACCTGCGCGACCTGTTCTTTTTTCACCTGCTCGAATGTGGGATCTACAGCGCGCGGCGCGGGTTGTTTGCGCTGAGTTTGCCGCTGACTGACCGCGAGCTGAGCCGACTGGTCACGGCCACGCAAGCGTTCGTCGAGCGCTACGGAGGGGATTGACGGCTATTGCGCAAGAGCGACAGCGAATCGGTGAACCGCTATCCTTTCGCCGTCGCTCAACCGGAACCCACAATAATGACCAGCAAAACCGCAAACCCACGAGGCAGGCGTAAAAAAACCGCTGGCGAAGATGCAAAGAGCCCACTGAACAAAGACGCGATCATCACCGCAGCCCTGACGTTGATCGATCGCGAAGGCCTGGACAAATGCAGCCTGCGCAACCTGGCCAGCAGCCTGGGTGTGTACCCGACGGCCATCTATTGGTACGTCTCATCACGCGAATTGTTGTTGAGCGAAGTGCTGGCCAAAGTCTTGGAGCACGTTGCGCCAGAGCCTCAGGAGCGCTGGCAGGACTACCTGCGTGCGGCGATGGTCAACTGCCATGATGCCGTGCACCAGCATCCGAACATCGCGCCGTTGTTGGGCTCGCAATTGGTGTCCAACGCCAGCACCGACTTCACGTTGGTCGAGGGTGTGTTGGCAGCACTGCAACAAGCGGGTTTCAGCGGCCCTTCCCTGGCCGCCGCCTACAATACGTTTATCGCTGCTCTTGCCGGTTTCACGACGCTGGAGTACGCACCATTGCCGGATAACACCGAGGCATGGCAATGCCAAGTGCAGGAGAAGCTGAGGGCCGTCGACGCAGAACAGCACCCCACTCTCGCGCAGAATATGGACCAACTGAGCAATCGCGGTTTCAGCCTGCGCTGGCAAAATGGCGTGCACGCCGCGCTGGATGAGAGCTTCACGTTCTACGTCGACACCCTCCTCTGCGGCCTGGAAACCCTGGCTGCCCGCCGCTGAAAATTCGCACAGCAAAACCAGACACGCCACTAATTGTACGACGTACAATTTATCGCTACAGTCCGCCACGCAAGAGCACCCCATGACCCGAATAACAACAACGTCAGAGGTCTTTTATCGTGGCGACTGCATTCAACGACGTGGCCCAGGGGCAACTGCTCTGGCAGCCCTCCCCTGAGCTTCTTCAACACGCCCGCCTCACTCATTACCTCAATTGGCTGAAGCACGAACGCACGCTCAGATTCGCCGATTATCACGGGCTATGGCAGTGGTCCGTCGATAATCCGGAGGCGTTCTGGCAATCGATCTGGGATCATTTTCACATTCAGGCCAGCAGCCCTCACCAGGCAGTGCTGGGTGACCGTGCGATGCCCGGTGCGCAGTGGTTTCCCGGCGCGCGACTGAATTTTGCCGAACACATTCTGCGCAATGAACGCGAAGGCGACGCGCTGCTCTTCCAGAGTGAAACGGTTGCCTTGCAAGGCCTGCCGTGGAGTGACTTCGCCCGTCAGGTTCGCATCCTGGCGACCTACCTACGGGAAGTGGGGGTGGTGCCGGGTGATCGAGTGGTGGCTTATTTGCCAAATGTTCCCGAGGCGATGATTGCGCTGTGTGCATGTGCAGCCATCGGCGCGGTCTGGGCCAGTTGCTCGCCGGATTTCGGTGCGGAGGGCGTGCTGGACCGGGTGCGGCAATTGTCGCCAAAGGTGCTATTGGCGGTGGACGGTTATCGCTATGGCGGTAAGGCGTTTGATCGACGCGAACAGGTCCGGCACATTGCCCGCGAGCTGGGCAGTATCGAGCACGTCATCGTGCTGCCAGCGCTGTTTCCCGATGAACCGCTGACGTTTGCGAACGCCATCGACTGGCGCGCCTTGCTCCTGCGTCCTACCGTGCCCGCAGCCGATTTCCACTGCGAACAATTGCCCTTCGATCATCCGTTATGGGTGCTGTTTTCTTCCGGCACGACTGGCTTGCCCAAAGCCATCGTACACAGCCATGGCGGGATACTTCTGGAGCAGCTGAAGGCACTGCATCTACACCTGGATTTTCGCCCCGGTGATGCAGCATTCATCTTCACCACCACCGGCTGGATGATGTGGAACACCTTGTTCAGCGCCCTGCTCTGCGGAGTACGGCCAGTGCTCTATGACGGCCATCCGACCTGGCCGAACATCGATACGCTGTGGCAGATCGTGCAGGACAGCCGCGCCAGCTTTTTCGGCACCAGCCCCACCTATATCGAGTTGATGAAACGCTACGACGTAGTGCCCCGTGAGCGCTTTGAACTGGGCGCGCTGCGCACCGTGATGCCGGTGGGCTCGCCGGTTTCGCCGCAATGCAATGCCTGGTTTTACCGCAACCTCAAAACGGACATCTGGGTGACCACAGGCAGCGGGGGCACGGACATTTGTACGGGGCTGGTAAGCGGCGTGCCGACACTGCCGGTGTATGCCGGTGAGATCCAGGCGCGCGCCCTGGGTGTGGCGGTTTATGCGTTTGATGAAAAGGGTCAGGCGGTGGTTGAACAGGTTGGCGAGCTGGTGGTGACGTCGCCCATGCCGTCAATGCCGGTGTACTTTTGGGATGACACTGGGGGCGAGCGCTACCGCGAAAGCTATTTCCACCCCTGGCCAGGGGTGTGGCGCCATGGGGATTTTTTCTTGCTCAATGCCCGCGGCGGTTGCCAGGTGCTGGGGCGTTCGGACGCCACGCTGAACCGCTTTGGGGTGCGGATCGGTACGGCAGAAATCTACCGGGCATTGGAGCCCATCGCAGAAATCGACGATGCGCTGATCGTGAATCTGGACCTGCCCGAAGGCGGTTTTTTCATGCCGCTGTTTGTAGAACTGCGTCATGGCGCTGTGCTGGACGACGCCTTGCAGCAGCGCGTGCGTGAATGCCTGCGCCAGGCGTGCACGCCCCGGCATGTACCGGACCAGATCCTCGCGGTGCCGCAGATTCCCCTGACGCTGACCGGTAAAAAAATGGAAGTGCCGGTGCGCCGAATCCTGATGGGACACGACCCGCAAAACGTCGCCAACCTCAGCGCCATGCGCGATCCGCAGGCGCTGGCGTTTTTCATCGAGTACGCCCGCCGGAGTCGTCAACCATGAAGAGCAAAGCCTTTATCGTCGGTGCCTACGAACACCCCACACGGCATGCGGTGGACCGCTCCCTCGCGCAATTGCACGCGGACGTGGCCCGCGGCGCCCTGGCAGATGCGGGGCTGAGCCTCAGCGATGTGGACGGCTACTTTTGCGCCGGCGACGTACCCGGTTGGGATGCACCGGGCGTGGGGCCTTTTTCCATGGTCGAGTACCTGGGCATTCATCCTCGGCACTTGGAGACCACAGAAAGCTGGGGTTCGTCCTACCTGCATCACGTCGCCCAGGCTACGCGTGCGATTGCCGACGGGCGCTGCACCGTTGCCCTGATCACCCAAGCCGGACGCCCGCGTGCCAGGCGCCAACGGCCGGACGCCAACCACCTCGATCAGCCCCAAACCACCTGCGAGGGCCCCTTTGAAATGCCCTACGGCGCCGCCGTGACCAACCTGTACGCGATGTGCGCGATGCGCCATCAGTACGAGCACGGTACCACCGCCGAGCAACTGGCCTGGATCAAAGTCGCAGCGTCGCACCATGCCCAGCACAACCCCTTGGCGATGTTGCGCAACATAGTGACGGTGGACGATGTGCTGAACTCACCGCTGATCGCCGCCCCATTGCGACGCTTGGATTGTTGTGTGATCAGCGACGGCGGTGGCGCGTTGGTGGTGGTTCATCCGGCCATTGCGCGGGCACTCAAGCGGCCGCTGATTACACCCATCGGTGCAGGTTACTCAATCAGTCATCTGAACGGCGGCTACTTCGACCTGCTGGCTTCGGGCGCGGTGAAGTCTGGCGCCGATGCATTCGCCGAGGCACGGCTCAAACCCAGTGACATCCGTTACGCCTCGCTGTACGACAGCTTCACCATCACCGTATTGATCCAGCTGGAAAACCTCGGCTTCTGCGCCCCCGGCGAGGGCGGCGCTTTCGTTGCCGACGGTAAATTGATCAGCGGCATGGGCCCGTTGGCGATCAATACCGACGGTGGTGGGCTGTGCAACAACCACCCCGGCAATCGCGGCGGCATGGCCAGGCTGATAGAGGCCGTGCGTCAGTTACGTGGCGAGGCACACCCCGCGGTGCAACGGCCTGACTGCGCGCTGGCCCTGGCCCACGGCACCGGTGGATTGCTGGGCTCAAGGCATGGCAGCGCTAGTCTCATTCTGGAGCGACTCTGATATGCACCTGACATCACCGCACATCACCCCCGAAAGCGCGCCGTTCTGGGAAGCGGCCAACCGGGAGCAACTGCTGCTGCGCCGCTGCCTCGACACTGGCAAGGCCTTTTTCTACCCCCGCGACCACAGCCCTTTTACCGGCAGTGCGGCCACCGACTGGATCGTCGCCAGCGGCAACGCCACCTTGTACAGCTTCAGCTACAGCGGGCGAGACGATGAAGCGTATTGCATCGCCTACGTAACGCTCGACGAGGGACCGACAATGTTGTCCGTCATCGAGTGCGAGGACAGGCAACAGCTGCATATCGGGCAACGGCTTGAGGTGACCTTCGCGCCGACGCCCGATGGGCAAAAAATACCCATTTTTAAATTGTCCCTTAGGGGTTGACAGTCAGACACACCGCAGCCGATTTATCACCCGTCAACCACCCATTAATCTGTGCCCATGTTGAACGCAACGCAAAACCCACTTAAACAAAAAAGGATTCAACCATGAGCACGCCAACCTACAACCGCTTGAACAAAGACGACGCCGTAGTGCTGCTGGTCGACCACCAGACTGGCCTGATCTCCCTGGTGCAAGACTTCTCCCCTAACGAGTTCAAGAACAACGTGCTCGCCTTGGCGGACCTAGCCAAGTTCTTCAACCTGCCGACCATCCTCACCACCAGCTTCGAGCAAGGCCCCAACGGCCCGCTGGTGCCGGAGCTGAAAGAAATGTTCCCGGACGCGCCGTACATCGCTCGCCCTGGCCAGATCAATGCGTGGGACAACGAAGACTTCGTCAAGGCGATCAAGGCTACCGGCCGCAAGCAGATCATCATTGCCGGCGTGGTCACGGATGTGTGCGTCGCGTTCCCAACCTTGTCAGCACTGGCGGAAGGCTTTGATGTGTTTGTGGTGACTGATGCCTCGGGCACGTTCAACACCACAGTGCAGCAGGCAGCGTGGAGCCGGATGACCCAAGCCGGTGCGCAGATGATGAACTGGTTCTCGGTGGCCTGTGAGCTGCATCGCGACTGGCGCAACGATATCGAAGGCCTGGGCAATCTGTTGTCCCAGCGTATTCCGAACTACCGCAACTTGATGAATGGTTACTCGGCGCTGACGGCGCGTAAGGACTAAGCCAACCGTTTCACTCAACACAAGCCTGCCCTGAAAAGCAGGCTCTTTTTATTCGCTAAAACAACGTCCCCACGCGTATTTGGCCTATCACGCACTCTAATCCGCCAGCTCGCGCTCGATCTGCTCAATGCTAGGCAAAACCGTCTGCAGCTCCGCGGGCAGCGACTCAACCAGTTGATATTCAGCCACACCCATCGGTCGGTTGTTGTCGCGCAATGCATATTCGGCGACGACTTCGTTCTTGCTCTTGCACAGCAGCAGGCCAATCGTTGGTCCGTCTTGCGGGTGTTTGAGCTGGGCATCGACGGCCGCAAGATAAAAGCTCAACTGCCCCAGATGCTCGGGTTTGAACTTGCCCGCTTTCAGTTCGATCACCACGTAGCAGCGCAGCTTCAGGTGATAGAACAACAGGTCAACAAAGAATTCATCGCCCCCAACGTCGAGCAGCACTTGCTGGCCGACGAACGCAAAACCCGCGCCCAGCTCCAACAGAAAGTCAGTGACGTGTTTGATCAAGGCGTTTTCTATGTCGCGCTCCTGCGCGTCCAAGCCCAGGCTGAGGAAATCAAAACGGTAAGGGTCTTTCAGCGATTCGCGCGCTAAATCGGATTGAGGTTTGGGCAGATGGCTGTCGAAATTGCTGACGGCCTTGCCACTGCGCTCCAGCAATCGGCTTTCGATCTGCATGACCAACGTGTTGCGCGACCAGTTGTGTGCTATCGCCTGGGCGATGTACCAGCGGCGGGTTTCGGGGCCGGGTAGTTTGTCCAGCAACACCACATTATGACCCCAGGGCAATTGTGCAGCAGCCTGTTGCACAAATTCCGAGCTTGGCCATGCCTGCGCGAAAGCACGCATGTATTTAAGATTACGCGGTGAAAAACCCTTCATTTTGGGAAAGGCCGCACGCAAATCCTGGGCAAGACGATCAATGACTTTACTGCCCCAGCCCTGCTCAGCCTGACGGGTCAAAATGTCCTGGCCGATCTGCCAGTAGAGCAGCACGAGTTCTCGGTTTACCGCCAGCGTTGCGCGCTGTTGCGCCGAATGGATGCGGCCTTTCAGGTCAGTCAGCCAGTCGCTGTAACCCGCAGGCGGTTGGGTCAAGCCGATAGCGGTTTCGCTCATGCCGTTGCACTCTTGTGTTTTAAGGCAGGCTAGTCAGGGGCATGTGCTGTCACAAGGGGCCAGGAACGGTTCAGGAAGGGCCTTTCAACGGTTACAGAAACGCCCTGCTGGCCATTGCAGGTACTGGGCTCTACTGCAGCGCAGCGGGCCAGGTGGCTGAAACAAACCGGCGCTTTATTGGGAAAAGGGAATTTTCATGTACTTCGGCAAAGCCGCGCAGTTGTCGGGCACGACCATCAAGGCAATTCGTCACTATGAGGCGATCGGGCTATTACCTGCGCCGCAGCGTCAGGGCCAGTACCGGGTCTATTCGCAGCAAAGCGTTCAGTTGCTGATGTTTATCAAGTGCGCGCAGCAACTGGGCTTCAAGCTCAAGGAGTTGCAGGACATTCTCCGAGGCCATCAAGGCGATGCGTTGCCCTGGGACCGAGCGGACCAGGCTATCGCTGGCAAAAAACAGGAACTGGCCGTGCACATTGCCGAATTGCAGAAGATGCGCATGGGATTGCTGGCATTTGAGGCACAGCTGAAGGATGCACAAGGACAGTGTTTGTCAGTAGCGCAGAGAACCTGACGGCTCATGAGCCGAATAATATGGCTAATCGGCTCACACACCACGGCATCCTCCCCCGCTCATTTGCCCAGAATCCCCATGTCTGCTAGTGTCGCGCCGGTTTACCGTCTACCGGAATAGCCGCCATGGCCCGCAAAAAAGTTGCACTCGATTTCGAACAATCCCTCGCCGACCTGCAAACCCTGGTCGAGCGTCTGGAGAACGGCGAATTGTCGCTGGAAGACTCGTTGACAGCGTTTGAGCAAGGCATCGGCCTGACCCGTGACTGCCAGAGTGCTTTGGCACAGGCGGAACAGAAGGTCCAAGTATTGCTGGAACGTGACGGGGAGTTGGCCGAAGAGCCTTTCGATGCGGAACAGCCCGAATGATCGACGCGTATCAGGCCAGTAGCCAAGCCCGGGTCAATGCGGCGTTGGAACCCTTGTTTGTTGCGCCAAGCCCCGAACTCAAGCGTCTTTACGAAGCCATGCGCTACAGCGTGATGAATGGCGGCAAGCGCGTGCGCCCCTTGCTGGCCTATGCGGCCTGTGAAGCCTTGGGCGCGCCGGCCGAACAGGCGAATGGCGCGGCGTGTGCGGTGGAGTTGATTCACGCCTATTCGTTGGTGCATGACGATTTGCCGGCGATGGACGACGACGATTTGCGTCGCGGCCAGCCGACCACCCACAAAGCGTTTGATGAAGCCTGCGCGATCCTCGCCGGTGACGGCCTGCAAAGCCTGGCGTTCAGCGCACTGCTGGACCCGGCGCTGAGCAGCGTCAACGCCGACATCCGTCTGCGTATGGTGACCGCCCTGGCCGTGGCTGCAGGCCCCTCCGGTATGGTCGGCGGCCAAGCTATCGACCTCGGTTCGGTAGGCCAGAAGCTTGATCAACACGCCTTGGAATACATGCACCGGCACAAGACCGGCGCCTTGATCGAAGCCGCCGTGCACTTGGGCGCCCTGGCCAGTGGGCGGGCCGAAGCCCCTCAATTGGCGGCGCTGAAGACCTACGCGCTGGCCGTCGGCCTGGCGTTCCAGGTGCAGGACGACATTCTCGACGTAGAAAGTGACACCGCCACCCTGGGCAAACGCCAAGGCGCTGATATCGCACGGGACAAACCGACGTATCCTGCGCTGCTCGGGCTGGAATCGGCCAAGGTTTATGCCTTGGAACTGCGCGACCAAGCCCTGGACGCCCTGCGACCTTTCGACGCGGCGGCCGAGCCACTGCGTGACTTGGCGCGGTATATCGTCGAACGCCGGCACTGATTACAGCGGCCATTTCAGCCGCATATCGGCCAAGTTCGGCGCTCTGCGTGGGCAGTTTGCGATGCTTGAGGTAAACTGCCGCCTCTTCTTATACCTATAACGATTCGCCTGATGCCCACGACGTTTCAAGAGATTCCCCGCAAGCGCCCGTCCACGCCCCTGCTCGACCGTGCTGCCACGCCGGACGGCCTGCGTCGGTTGGGTGAAGCCGAGCTGGAAACCCTGGCCGATGAGTTGCGCCTGGAATTGCTCTACACGGTCGGCCAGACCGGTGGGCATTTTGGTGCTGGCCTGGGCGTCATCGAGCTGACCATCGCCCTGCATTACGTGTTCGACACCCCGGACGACCGGCTGGTGTGGGACGTGGGCCATCAGGCGTATCCGCATAAAATCCTTACGGGCCGCCGCGAGCAAATGGGCACCCTGCGCCAGAAGGACGGCGTTGCTGCCTTCCCGCGTCGCTCCGAGAGCGAGTACGACACCTTTGGCGTCGGCCATTCCAGCACCTCCATCAGTGCAGCGCTGGGCATGGCGATTGCCGCCCGTCTGCAAGGCAGCGATCGCAAGGCGATTGCCGTGATTGGTGATGGCGCGCTGACTGCCGGCATGGCCTTCGAAGCGCTGAACCATGCGCCTGAAGTGGACGCCAACATGCTGGTGATCCTCAACGACAACGACATGTCGATCTCGCGCAATGTCGGGGGCCTGTCCAACTACCTGGCAAAAATCCTCTCCAGCCGCACCTACGCCAGCATGCGCGAAGGCAGCAAGAAGGTGCTCTCGCGTCTTCCCGGCGCGTGGGAAATTGCCCGGCGCACCGAAGAATATGCCAAGGGCATGCTGGTTCCCGGCACCCTGTTCGAAGAGCTGGGCTGGAACTACATCGGCCCTATCGACGGCCACGACCTGCCGACCCTGATCGCCACGCTGCGCAACATGCGTGACCTCAAGGGCCCGCAGTTCCTGCACATCGTCACCAAGAAAGGCAAAGGCTTTGCCCCGGCAGAAGTCGACCCGATCGGCTATCACGCAATCACCAAGCTGGAACCGCTGGACGCCCCCGCCGCTGCGCCGAAAAAAGCCAGCGGGCCTAAGTATTCCGGTGTGTTTGGCGAATGGCTGTGCGACATGGCCGCCGCCGACCCGCGCCTGGTGGGCATTACACCGGCGATGAAGGAAGGCTCCGACCTGGTGGCGTTCAGCGAACGGTTCCCGCTGCGTTACTTTGACGTGGCGATTGCCGAGCAGCACGCAGTGACATTCGCCGCCGGCATGGCCTGTGAAGGCGCCAAGCCGGTGGTCGCTATCTACTCGACGTTCCTGCAACGCGGTTATGACCAACTGGTGCATGACGTGGCGGTGCAGAACCTCGACGTGCTGTTTGCCATCGACCGCGCCGGCTTGGTCGGCGAAGACGGCCCGACCCACGCGGGCAGCTTCGACTTGTCCTACTTGCGTTGCATCCCCGGCATGCTGGTGATGACGCCGAGCGACGAAAACGAATTGCGCAAGATGCTCAGCACCGGCCATCTGTACAACGGCCCGGCGGCCGTGCGTTACCCGCGCGGCAATGGCCCGAATGCCGTGATCGAAAAGGACCTGGAGCCGATCGAGATCGGCAAAGGCATCGTGCGCCGCCAGGGCAGCAAGACCGCGTTCCTGGTGTTCGGCGTGCAGCTGGCCGAGGCCCTGAAAGTCGCCGAGAAGATCGACGCTACCGTGGTCGACATGCGTTTCGTCAAACCACTGGATGAAGCCTTGGTGCGCGAGATCGCCGGTAGCCACGAGCTGCTGGTGACGGTTGAAGAAAACGCCATCATGGGCGGCGCCGGTGCGGCGATCAGCGAATGCCTGGCGCGGGAAAACATCCTCAAGTCGGTGCTGCACCTGGGCTTGCCGGATGTATACGTTGAGCATGCCAAGCCGGCGCAGATGCTGGCGGAGTGTGGGCTGGATGAGGCCGGGATCGAGGCTTCGGTGCGCGAGCGCATGGCGCTATTGGGCCTCTAACCCAATCTCCAGGCTGATACCGAGACTAGAATATGGGAGCGAGCAAGCCGCTCCCAGATTGGTTTTGTGTCAATTTTGATAGCCATGGACCGCCCATGAGTCACCTTCGCCTCGCCCTGCCCTTGCTGCTTCTAGCCTCCCCGGACCTGCTCGCAGACACCCGCGACGACGCCCTGAAACTCCCCAACGTCGTCATCAGCGCCAACCGACAGGTGCAGGCGCGCAACGACAGCAGCGCCGCCAACAGCGTGTTTACCCGCGACGACATCGAGCGCCTGCAACCCACCAGCCTGACCGACCTGCTCAGCCGCGTTCCTGGCGTGCAAATAGCGCCTACCGGTGGCCGCGGCAGCCTGCCCGGCATCTATATTCGTGGCACCAAATCCGCCCAGAGCCTGGTGCTGGTGGACGGTCAGCGCATCGCCAATAGCACCTCCGGTGACAGCGGCTTGCAGTACCTGAACGTCGACCAGATTGAACGGGTGGAAGTGCTGCGCGGTTCACGCTCGGTGATCTACGGCAGCGATGCAATTGGCGGGGTGATCCAGGTGTTTACCCGGCGTAATACCGGGCAAGGCCTGCAACCACGCCTCAAGTTCGGTTTCGGCAGCAACCAGACCTGGGGGCGCAGCCTTGGCCTGTCCGGCGGAGATGAGCACACCCGTTTCAACCTCGGCGCGAGCCTGGATGAAACCTCGGGTATCAACTCGACGCACACGTCATTCCCAAGCGATGGCGACCACGACGCCTACCGCAACCAGTCACTCAGCCTGAACCTGAGCCATTCTTTCAGCGATGAGCTTGAGGCCGGGTTCAACCTGTTGGATAACCGTGGCAAATCGGAGTACGACAACAGTTTCGGCCGCTACGACGTCGCCACCGGGCAAACGCTTGGGCAAAAGCCCTACACCGACTACACCGTCAGCAGCGCCAGCGGCTATGTCGACGCCAGGCTCAACGAGCGCTGGCAGTCGCGCCTGGAGCTGGGCCACAGCGAGAACCGGGACACCAAGCGCGATACCCTCAGCGATGACTTCAGCGTGTTCAACACGTACCGCGACTCGGTCAACTGGCAGAACGACCTGACGCTGAATGACCAGAACAGCCTGATTCTCGGCGGCGACTGGTACGAAGACCGGTTCCACGGCTCCACCACCTTTACCGAAAACAGCCGCCGGAACCGTGCAGCTTTTGTGCAACATCGGTTCCACGGCGAATGGTTTTCCACCGAGTTGGGGATACGGCGCGACCAGAACCAGCAATTTGGCGGGCAGAACAGCTGGAGCGGCACCGTCACCGTGCCGGTCAACCCCGACAACGACGTGCTGCTGAGCTACAGCGAAGGCTTTCGTGCGCCGACCTTCAACGACCTGTATTACCCGGATACGAAGTACAGCAACCCCAACCTGCAGCCCGAAACCTCGAAAAGCTACGCGCTGCAATGGCGTAGCCAGTTGAGCGACAGCACGCGCCTGGAAGCCTCGCTGTACCGCACCGACTTGAGCGATGCGATCATTCTCGACAGTAACAGCAAGCCCCAAAACGTGGCGTCGGCGCGCATCGATGGCGTTGAGGCCGCGCTGAAGCAAGAGCTGTTTGGGTGGCAGGGCAACCTGGGGCTTGCGGTCATCGACCCGCGCGACCGTGACAGCGGCCACACCCTGGCCCGCCGGGCGCGGCGTACGTTGAGCCTGGATCTGGATCGGCAGTTCGACAAACTGGGCGTAGGTGCCAGTTGGCAGGCCATCAGCAGCAGCTATGACGATGAAGACAACACACACCGCCTTGGCGGGTATGCCTTGCTGGGGTTACGCGGCAGTTGGACGTTGAATCGGGAAGTGGCGTTGTCGGTGAAGGTCGATAATCTGTTGAACAAGTCTTATGCACGGGCGCGTTACAGCTATAACGACCCGGGGTTCTTGAACAATCAGGATTACCGTGAAGAAGGCCGGGCTTGGATGATTGGGGTGACTTGGACACCCGAGATCTGAGTTGGCTGTGACAGGTCAGGTGCAATCACCTGGCACAACCTCGCCACCGCCTCCAACATCTGCCCACTGGGCCGCTCCAGGCCTTTGTCCGGCACCACCCGCACCCGCGTCGCCATCGCCGGCCAGACCCTCCAGGCCTCCTTCTGCGCCTGATCCCCCACCAGAATCAGCTCGGGATCACGCTGCAACACCGACTCGATATTCACCTGCGGCGCGGGCAGCGTGAGGTCGTCAAACACATTGCGCGCGCCGCACACACCCAAGGCATCGCTGATGATCTGCCCGCCGCCCACGGTGTACAGCGGCGGGTTCCATACTTGGTAGAACACTCGCAACGGTTTGGCCCGCTGATAACGCTGACGCAGTTCAGCCAGGCGCTGGCGCAACTGTGCAGCCAACTGCCGACCGGCTTCAGGCCGACCTAATTGTTCGGCGATGGCCTGCACTTGGGTGGTCAGTTGCTCAAGGCTGTGGGGTTCGGAGACGTACACCGGAATGTTCAGGCGCTGCAACTGCTCACGCTGGGCCGGGCCGACACTGCCGGGCCACAGCAGGATCAGGTCGGGCTTTAGGCTGAGCAGGCGTTCCATGTCGAGTTGGCCATAACGCCCCACCGACGGTACTTGCGCCAAGGCTGCCGGGCGATCGCCGCCGTCGAGCACGCCCACCAGCAGGTCGGCAGCGCCCAGTTCAGCGACGATTTCAGACAGCGATGGCGCCAGGCTGATCACGCGTTCGGCAGCCAACGCCTGGGCACTCGATGCCAGCAGCAGGAACGCCAGCCAGTGACGCCTCATCCCAATTGACGGGGGATGCGGTAGAGGTAAAACAGCACGAGTGTCGATAGCACCAGCAAGAACAGCGGCACTGCTTCAAGGCCGACAAACACCGCCAACGCACCGATCCAGGCTGGCACGGAGGCAATCAGCAACGCCGTGCGCCGACGCGCCGCCAACGTAATCCAGGCAGCCGGTTCTTCGGGGGTATCGAGGGCTTTGGAGGTCGCGATCAACGCATGTTTATAGCCGTTGAAGTAGCGCAGACTGAGGAACATCGAAGCCACGCCGGCAATAAAGAACGGCATGGCCAGCACCGGCAGCAAGGACTGCGCCTTGCCAAATACCAGGTTGATCACGAACAAAGGGAGCAGCGCCAGCGCCAGGTACTGCCACCAATTGAAGGACAGTCGCCGTTTCACCTGGCCACGAGTCACGCGCGGTCGACCTCGCCCTGGTGCTCGTTGCCCATCATGTGATCGAGCTTGCTGGCCTTGGTGGCCAGGTAGAGCTTGTTATGCGGGTTGTGCCCGGTGTGCAACGGCACACGCTCGGCAACGGTGATGCCCATTTCGGTCAGGGCTTTGACCTTGCGCGGGTTATTGGTCATCAGCCGCAGGGACTTGACGCCCAGATACTCCAACATCGGCAGGCAGATCGCGTAGTCACGCTGATCAGCGGCGAAGCCCAGGCGCTCGTTGGCCTCCACGGTATCGGCACCGCCATCTTGCAGCTCGTAGGCGCGGATCTTGTTCAACAGGCCAATGCCGCGGCCTTCCTGACGCAAGTACAGCAGCACGCCACGGCCTTCACGCGCGATGGCTCGCATAGCCGCTTCGAGTTGCGAGCCGCAGTCGCAACGCTGGCTGAACAGTGCATCGCCGGTCAGGCACTCGGAGTGCAAACGCCCAAGCACCGGCGCGCCATCCGCGATATCGCCCAGGCTAAGCACAACGTGCTCGCGCCCGGTGGCTTCTTCAAGAAAGCCGTTCATGGTGAACGTGGCAAAAGGGGTAGGCAGCTTGGAAGCGGCGACGAAAACGACGGGCACCGTGTGCTCCTGATTTCAGTTTTTACAGAGGCGGCCATTGTAACAGCACGTTCCTACAGACGCTTAAGCTGAATTATCGCTGATAAAGATCAATCGGTTTGATTGGCCTTTGTTCAGGTTCTATGCAGCGCCACTGGCCAAGACCTATTCACGCGTCGCGAAAATGCTGATAACCCCGAATGGCCGGGGTGATGTTCTGCCCGTTGTCGTCGAGCAGCGTCACGCCCTGCCCCGCCCCGACCCGGCCGATCACATGGATCGGCCAGCCATTGGCCTGCAACGGCGCCAATTCGGCGGGTGGCAGGGTGAACGCCAGCACGTAGTCGTCGCCCCCGCTCAGGGCCGCTACGCGCGCCTCATGATCGCCGACAAACGCCAGCAGCGCCTGGGACAATGGCAACCGCTGACGCTCAATCAGCAGGCTGACCTTTGATGCCGTGGCGATATGCCCGCAATCGGCGAGGAGCCCGTCGGAAATATCCATCGCAGACGTGGCCTTGCCGCGCAGCGCCAGCCCCAGGGCCAACTGCGGCTGCGGCGACCAGTAATGGGCCAGCAGCGGGTCGGCGATGGTCGCATCGGCGCTGCGTTGGCCCAACACCAGCGCCAAGGCGCCAGCCGCATTGCCCAGCTCGCCGCCGACACACAGCAGGTCACCCGGCTGCGCACCGCTGCGGGTCAAGGCTTGCCCGGCCGGAACACGACCAAACACGGTCAGGGTCAGGCTGAGGGGCCCGCGCGTGGTATCGCCGCCCACCAAGCCCACGCCGCAGCGTTGCGCCATGCGGTTCAAACCCAGTGCATAGCGTTGCAGCCAATCGGCATCAACCGTCGGCGTGGTAAGGGCAAGGGTAAACGCGAGAGGGTTGGCGCCCATGGCAGCCAGGTCGCTCACCGCCACCGCCAACGAGCGTTGGCCGAGCAGGAAGGGGTCGCAGGGGTCCGAAAAGTGCACCCCGGCCACCAATGTATCGGTAGAAATTGCCAGTTGCTCCCCGGCAGGGAGCGCCAGCAAGGCGCAGTCGTCGCCGATCCCCAAGGCAATGCCTTCGCCGCCTTGCGCACAAGGCGCGGCGGCGAAGTAGTTGCGGATCAGCTCAAACTCGCCCATTCAGGACTCAAGCGCCGGTTAGCGCTTGTACGCCTTCACTTCAGCTTCACGCAGGCGCGGGGCCAGCTTGTCGAGCACGCCGTTGACGAACTTGTGACCGTCGGTCGAACCGTAGACTTTCGCCAGTTCGATGCCTTCGTTGATCACTACGCGGTACGGCACATCGACGCGATACAGCAGTTCCCAGGTGGACAGGCGCATCACGCACAGTTCAACCGGGTCCAGCTCTTCGATGGTCAGGTCCAGGCAAGGTGCCAGGGCCGTGTCGATCTCGCTCAGGTGTGCATACACACCGTGCAGGATGTCGTGGAAGTACGGCAGGTCGGCGAAGGTGAAATCGTTATCGACGCGAAACTGCGCTTCGATTTCGTTCAACGAGGCGCCCGCCATCTGACGCTGATACAGCGCCTGGGTGGCCAGTTGACGAGCAGCGCGACGCTTCTCGTTCTTGGACGGCTTACCGGCGTCGGCTGGACGCTCGTCGCGTGGGTTGAAACGATCGCTCTCGTCGGAAATCACTTGGCCTCCAACTGCGACAGCAGGCTGACCATTTCCAGGGCGGACAGGGCAGCTTCAGCGCCTTTGTTACCGGCCTTGGTGCCGGAACGCTCGATGGCTTGTTCGATGGAATCAACGGTCAGTACGCCGAAGGCGACCGGCACGCCGAACTCCATGGACACCTGGGCCAGGCCCTTGGTGCATTCGCCAGCCACGTATTCGAAGTGCGGAGTACCGCCACGAATGACCGCGCCCAGGGCGATGATGGCCGCGTATTCACCCTGTTGAGCAACTTTTTGCGCAACCAGTGGAATTTCGAAGGCGCCAGGGGCACGGATAAGGGTGATGTCGCTTTCGCTCACACCGTGGCGAACCAGGGCGTCCACGGCACCGCTAACCAGGCTTTCAACCACGAAGCTGTTGAAGCGGCCAACTACCAGGGCGTAGCGGCCTTTGGGGGCGATGAAGGTACCTTCGATGGTCTTCAGGGTCATTCGACAAATCTCTTAAAGAGCCGGGACGCGTGTATGACGCGTCCCTTAGTGATATTTGAACCGCGAACAAGGGGCGACAATCGCCGGCCTTTATTCGGAGGGCACGTATTCTACTACTTCCAGGTCGAAACCGGATATCGCATTAAATTTCATGGGTGCACTCATCAAGCGCATTTTGCGCACGCCCAGGTCACGCAGGATCTGCGAACCGGCACCGACGATGCTATAGGTGGTCGGTTTTTTCACCGGCACGTTGTCAGCCGTTTCGCGGATATGCGCCAGCAACACATCGCCGTCCACCGGATTGCCCAGCAGCAACACCACGCCGCTACCCGCCTCGGAGACCGCAGCCATGGCGGCGCGCAGACTCCAACGACCCGGTTGCTTGACCATCAGCAGGTCACGCAGCGGGTCCATATTGTGCACGCGCACCAAGGTCGGTTCGTCTGCGCAAATGGCACCCAGGGTCAGGGCCATGTGCACGTCGCCTTCCACTGAATCACGGTAGGTCACCAAATTGAATTGGCCCAGTTCGCTGTCCAGTGGCTGCTCGGCAATCCGCTGAACGGTACGTTCGTGGATCATCCGGTAGTGAATCAGGTCGGCAATAGTGCCGACCTTGATGTTGTGTTCGGCGGCAAAGGCTTCCAGTTCAACACGGCGAGCCATGGTGCCGTCGTCGTTCATCACTTCGCAGATCACCCCGCTCGGTTCGAAACCGGCCATGCGCGCCAGGTCGCAGGCCGCTTCAGTATGACCGGCGCGAGCCAGGGTGCCGCCCGGCTGGGCCATCAGCGGGAAGATGTGGCCTGGGCTGACGATGTCTTCGGCCTTGGCGTCTTTCGCGGCGGCCGCCTGTACGGTGCGTGCACGGTCAGCAGCAGAGATACCGGTGGTGACACCGGTGGTGGCTTCAATCGATACGGTGAACTTGGTGCCAAAACCCGAACCGTTGCGCGGCGCCATCAACGGCAGCTTGAGCAACTCGCAGCGCTCACGGCTCATGGGCATGCAGATCAGCCCACGGGCGTGCTTGGCCATGAAATTGATGTGCTCAGCCTGGCAGGCCTCGGCGGCCATGATGATGTCGCCTTCGTTCTCGCGGTCTTCGTCATCCATCAGGATGACCATCTTGCCTTGGCGGATGTCTTCAACCAGTTCTTCGATGCTATTGAGCGCCACGTGGCACCCCCTTGGTCAGGATTTCAGGTAGCCATTAGCGGCCAGAAAACTTTCGGTGATGTTACTGGCAGCAGGCTCTGCGGCCTTGTCGCCCAGCAATAGGCGCTCCAGATAACGGGCAAGCAAGTCGACTTCAAGGTTCACCCGGCGACCCGGCTGGTACGACGCCATGATGGTTTCGCTCAGGGTGTGGGGAATAATGGTCAGTTCAAATTCGGCGCCGTTCACGGCGTTCACGGTCAGGCTGGTGCCATCGACGGTGATCGAGCCTTTGTGGGCAATGTACTTGGCCAACGCTTTGGGCGCGCGGATGCGGAATTCCACGGCCCGCGCGTTTTCGCTGCGCGCCACGACTTCGCCGACGCCGTCGACGTGGCCGCTGACCAGGTGGCCGCCGAGGCGGGTGGTCGGCGTCAGGGCTTTTTCCAGGTTGACAGGGCTGCCGGCCTTAAGGTCATTCATCGCGGTGCAGTCCAGGGTTTCCCGGCTGACATCGGCGGCGAAGCCGTTGCCCGGCAGGTCGATGACGGTCAGGCACACGCCACTGACGGCGATACTGTCGCCCAGTTTGACGTCGCCCAGGTCGAGCTTGCCGGTTTCAACCAGCAGGCGTACATCGCCGCCTTTGGGGGTCATTGCACGGATGCTGCCGATGGATTCGATAATGCCGGTGAACATTTCGTTCTCCTGAAAACGGGGCTGACGCTCAAGCGCAGGCCGGGAATTATACGCTCGCTGCGGGGAGCGGGATGGCAGTGACTCGCCAGTCGTCGCCAACAGCGCGCATTTCAGTGATCTTGAGTTGGGGGGCGTCGGCGAGTTTCTCAAGCGGCCAGTCCAGCAAAGGCCGGGCGGCGGAGCCGAGAAACTTGCCGGCGACGAAAATCACGTACTCATCCACCAGGCCTTGCTGGGCGAACGCGCCCGCCAGGCTTGGGCCGGCTTCTACCAGCACGTCATTGACGCCGCGGGCAGCCAGCGCAACCAGTGCTGAGCGCAGGTCGACCTGGCCCTCGACGCCCGGCACCACCAGGCACTCGGGGCCACGGGGGAACTGGTTTTCCGCCGTCACGCACGTGATGACCAACGCCGGGCCGGCCTTGAAGAACGGCGCATTGAGCGACACGCGCAAGCGGCCATCGATCAGCACGCGCAACGGCGGGCGCGACATCGCCAGGGCAGTCGTGGCCTCGTCCAGGCCGAGCTCGGCGGCGCGCACGGTCAGGCGCGCACCGTCCGCCAACACCGTGTCGGCGCCAGTCAGCACCACGCTGGCCTCGGCGCGCAGGCGCTGTACCGCGGCGCGGGCGGCGGGGCCGGTGATCCATTGGCTTTCGCCGCTGGCCATCGCGGTGCGACCGTCCAGGCTCATCGCCAATTTGACCCGCACGAAAGGCAGGCCGTGTTCCATACGCTTGAGGAAACCCTTGTTGAGGGCCCTGGCTTCACCCTCCAACACACCGCTGCGCACCTCGATCCCGGCCTGGGCCAGGCGCTGCATGCCGCGCCCGGCGACTTCCGGGTTAGGGTCCTGCATCGCCGCAACCACCCGCGCCAACCCGGCGCTCAGCAACGCATCGGCGCACGGCGGGGTGTGACCATAGTGGCTGCAAGGTTCAAGGGTTACGTAGGCCGTGGCACCGCGAGCCTTGTCACCGGCTGCGCGCAGGGCATGCACTTCGGCATGGGGCTCGCCGGTACGCACATGCCAGCCTTCGCCGACAACCTGCCCATCACACACAATCACGCAACCTACCCGTGGGTTGGGGTGGGTGGTGTACAAGCCATTGCGTGCAAGTTCCAGGGCGCGGGCCATGTAATGGGCGTCGAGCACCGCCTGTTCAGCAGAAGGTGGGTTCATTCTTTGGCAGGCTCACGGGCCAGGCGGTCGATCTCTTCACGGAACTCATTGAGGTCCTGGAAACGTCGATACACCGAGGCGAAACGGATATAGGCAACTTCGTCGAGCTTTTGCAGCTCGCCCATTACCAGTTCTCCAACTACCAGGCTCTTGACCTCGCGCTCGCCGGTCGCCCGCAGCTTGTGCTTGATGTGCACCAGCGCCGCTTCCAGCCGCTCGACACTCACCGGTCGTTTTTCCAGGGCGCGCTGCATACCGGCGCGTAATTTATCTTCGTCGAAAGGCTGGCGGCTGCCGTCGGACTTGATCAGACGTGGCAATACCAGTTCGGCGGTTTCGAAGGTGGTGAAACGCTCACCGCAGCCAGAGGCCAGGCATTCGCGCCGGCGACGCACTTGATCGCCCTCGGCGACCAGACGCGAGTCAATGACCTTGGTGTCGTTGGCACCGCAGAAGGGACAGTGCATGGTTGGCAGGCAACAAATAAAGGGAGGACCATGGTAGCGCATCCCCGTGGCAAGACAAGCCATAGCCTTTACGGTATATAGGCTGACTATTATGTTTCATATCTTTTAAGCCACGGATTTTGTCCTTTCTGGAGCCGTACATGCAGTTACGACCACTTGTTTTGCTTACCCTCTTCAGTTTCCTGGTCGCCTGCAGCAGCGAAGCCCCAAAGCCGGCCGCACCTCAACCGACGCCAGCGCAAGAGAAAAAAGTCCCAGGGATTGAAGACATGGGCCCCCTGCCTGCCTATCAGCGGGAAATCAGCGGCAGCCTGACCAACGTACCCGCGGGTGCCGAAGTCGAGATGGCCTTGTTGGTCATCGACGACCGTTCGCGCCCGCAGCAACTGCTCGCCAGCAGTGTATTGAGCGGCAACGGCAAGCCCTTGGCCTTCCGCCTGCGCTACAACCCCGAAGCCTTCCCAGCCGGTGCGCGGGTTGAACTGCGTGGTCGCGCCAGCCAGTCCGGCGAGCTGATCCTGCACCTGCCCGCCGTGCTGATCACCCGGGCAATCACCCAGACCACCGGCCCCCTGCAACTCGTCAAGGCACCATGACGCCACCGCTGGACCTGCAAGCGGCGCTGAGCGAACTGATCGGCGACGCGCAACTGGTGCCCTGCCCGCTGCCGGGTACCGAGCTGTCTTTGTGGCTGCTGGACGCAGACAACATGGACCGCGCCTTCAGCCCCGAAGAAACCCGGCGCATCCTGCATGAACCGCCTTACTGGAGTTTTTGCTGGGCCAGTGGTTTGGCGCTGGCACGGTATCTGGCGGCGACTCCTGAATGGGTCGCCGGCAAGCGCGTGCTGGATTTTGGCGCGGGTTCCGGTGTGGCCGGGATTGCGGCGGCTAAAGCGGGCGCGCTGGAAGTAGTCGCCTGCGACCTGGACCCGCTGGCCTTGGCATCCTGCCGGGCGAATGCCGAGCTTAATGGTGTGGAACTGGGTTATTCGGCGGACTTTTTCGCCGAATCAGACCGCTTCGACCTGATCCTGGTGGCTGACGTGCTCTACGACCGGGCGAACCTGCCGCTGTTGGACCAGTTCCTGACCCGTGGCCGCGAAGCCTTGGTGGCGGATTCGCGGGTGCGGGACTTCCAGCACCCGGATTATCAACGGCTGGAGATTCTGGATGCGCTGACGTTGCCAGACTTGGCGGAGCCTTGGGAGTTTCGCAAGGTGAGCCTGTACCATTCGCGGCGCACTTGAGACCTTCGCGAGCAAGCCCTTATAGTTGCCCCATTCCCGCTTTATTCGAGACGCCCCATGAGTGAGCCCACGCCATACATCTTCGACGTTACTACTGCCACCTTCGACCAGGCAGTGATCCAGAACTCCTTCGAAAAACCCGTGCTGGTGGATTTCTGGGCCGAGTGGTGCGCGCCGTGCAAGGCGTTGATGCCGATGCTCGCGAAAGTTGCCGAGAGTTATCAGGGCGAGTTGCTGCTGGCCAAGGTTGATTGCGAGGCCGAGCAGGACATCGTCGCGCGTTTTGGCATTCAAAGCCTGCCGACGGTGGTGCTGTTCAAGGATGGCCAGCCGGTCGACGGTTTTGCCGGGGCGCAGCCGGAGTCGGCGGTGCGGGCGCTGTTGGAGCCGCATGTGCAGATGCCGCCGCCAGCTGCGGCGGACCCGTTGGAGCAGGCCCAGGCGCTGTTTGCCGAAGGTCGCATCAGTGATGCCGAAGCCCTGCTGGTCGCGCTGCTGGGCGAGGACAACACCAACGCCGCCGCACTGATCCTGTATGCACGCTGCCTGGCCGAGCGCGGTGAGTTGGGCGAAGCCCAGGCCGTGCTGGACGCCGTGAAAAGCGACGACCACAAAGCCGCCCTCGCCGGGGCCAAGGCGCAGATCACTTTCCTGCGCCAGGCTGCCGACCTGCCGGACGCCGCCGACTTGAAAAGCCGCCTGGCGCAAAACCCGCAGGACGACGAAGCGGCCTATCAACTGGCAATCCAGCAACTGGCGCGCCAGCAGTACGATGCGGCGCTGGAAGGTTTGCTCAAGCTGTTCATCCGCAACCGCAGCTACAACGAAGGCCTGCCGCACAAGACCTTGCTGCAGGTGTTCGAACTGCTGGGCAATGATCACCCGCTGGTGACCGTGTACCGCCGCAAGCTGTTTGCCGCGTTGTATTAATCGCCGACCCAACTGTACAGCGGCGTATCACCGCCGCTGGCCACTTTCACCTTGGCGCTATGGCGCAGGCGCACCAACAGGCGCTTGCCCGCCGAGGCGTCCCCCGCCAAGCCTTCCAACTGGTCGAGCAGTTCGAGGCCACTGAGTTGCCCGGCCTCGCGCAACAGATCCTGAGCGTTCTGCCACAGGTCATCGTTCTGTTTTATCGGCACAACTGGCGGCGTACTCTCTACTGGGGCGGCCTGCAATTGCGCGCCCAGGCGTGCCCAATCAGCGTCGTCCAGCTCCAGGGTCAAGTCCACCGGCAGGTCGCCGACGGTTCCACGAATTCGCAACATCGTCGTTACTCCTGCACATTTTCCGACAGGCATGCTCCCATGCGGCTTGCGCAACGCCAAGCAGCCGGTCAAACTCCCGGCCCTATTGTTATAAGATCACATAACAAAACTTTTATCTTCGCTCAGGAGTTTCACCATGCGCCGTCTGTTGCTTGCTTTGCCGTTTGCCCTGCTGCCACTGGCGGTCGCTTATGCTCACGACGATCACGACCATGAACACGGCAGCCTCGGCGCCCATGAACACGGCGTTGGTCGGCTCAACGCGGTGCTCGACGGCCAAGCCCTTGAACTTGAGCTGGACAGCCCGGCGATGAACCTGGTGGGTTTCGAACACGTGGCCACCAGCGCGGCGGACAAAGCTAAAGTCGCCGCTGCACGTAAACAGCTGGAAAACCCTGTCGCCCTGTTCAACTTGCCCAAGGCCGCCGGCTGCGTCGTCGGCAACCAGGAACTCAATAGCCCGTTGTTCGGCGACAAGCCCGAAGCCGACCATGATCATGATCATGACGCCAAAGACGGCGCCCACGAGCACCATCACGACCACAGCGAGATCCACGCCCACTACCAGTTCACCTGCGCCACGCCGACAGCCTTGAGCAATCTCGACCTGAGCCAAGTGTTCAAGACCTTCCCCGCCACCCAGAAAATTCAGGTACAACTGATCGGCCCGAGCGGCCAGCAAGGTGTTGAAGCGACGGCCACAGCAGCCACCCTGAAGTTCTGATTTGAAAATACGGTCAATGTGGGAGCTGGCTTGCCTGCGAACGGATGCCTCGGTATGTCTGGAACAACCGAGTCGCCCGCATCACAGGCAAGCCAGCGCCTACAAGGGATCGGCGCCATTTTCTACAACCAGGCAATACTGATTTAACATGACCCATGCATTGATCGAACTGTCTGACCTGGGCTTTAACTGGCCCGGGCAGCCACAGTTGCTGGACATCCCCGCTTTCCGCCTGGAAGCAGGAGAAACCCTGTTTCTGAAGGGCCCGAGTGGCAGTGGCAAAACCACGCTACTGGGCCTGCTCGGGGGCGTACAGAAACCCAGCCAGGGCAGCATCCGCCTGCTCGGCCAGGAGCTGACCGAACTGTCGGCCGGCGCCCGCGACCGCTTCCGTGTCGACCACACCGGCTACATCTTCCAGCAGTTCAACCTGCTGCCGTTCCTGTCGGTGCGCGAGAACGTCGAGTTGCCCTGCCACTTCTCCAAGCTGCGCGCGCAACGGGCGAAACAACGTCACGGCAGTGTCGACCGCGCCGCCGCGACCTTGCTGGCGCACCTGGGGTTGAAAGACAAAGACCTGCTGGAGCGCCGCGCCGACTCGCTGTCCATCGGCCAGCAACAACGGGTGGCCGCCGCTCGCGCGCTGATCGGTCAACCCGAATTGGTGATCGCCGACGAGCCCACCTCGGCACTGGACTACGACGCCCGCGAAGCTTTCCTTCAGCTGTTGTTCGCTGAATGCCGCGAAGCCGGCGCCAGCCTGTTGTTTGTCAGCCATGACCAAAGTCTGGCCGCGCTGTTCGACCGCCACCTGTCGCTGGCCGAACTCAATCGCGCCGCCACGCCCGCAGAGGTTTGAGATGTATCTGTTCCGTCTAGCCATGGCCAGCCTGGCTAACCGCCGCTTTACCGCGATCCTCACCGCATTCGCCATCGCCCTGTCTGTGTGCCTGCTGCTGGCCGTGGAACGCGTCCGTGTCGAGGCGCGCAACAGTTTCGCCAGCACCATCAGCGGCACCGACCTGATCGTCGGCGCCCGCTCCGGCTCGGTGAACCTGCTGCTGTATTCGGTGTTTCGCATCGGCAATGCCACTAACAACATCCGTTGGGACAGCTACGAACACTTCGCCGCCAGCCCTCAGGTGAAATGGGCGATCCCGATTTCCTTGGGTGATTCCCACCGTGGCTACCGCGTGATGGGCACCAACGAGTCCTACTTCGAGCACTACCAATACGGTCGCAAGCAACACCTCGAACTGGCCAGCGGCCGCGCCTTCGCCACCGACCCGTTCGAAGTGGTGCTCGGCGCCGAAGTGGCTGACGCACTGCACTACAAACTCGGCGACAAACTGGTGCTGGCCCATGGCGTCGCGGTGGTCAGCCTGGTCAAGCACGATGACAAACCCTTCACCGTGGTCGGCATCCTCAAGCGCACCGGCACGCCGGTGGACCGCACGTTGCACATCAGCCTCGGCGGCATGGAGGCGATCCATATCGACTGGCACAACGGTGTGCCGGCTCAAGGCAAAGGCCGCATCAGCGCCGATCAAGCGCGCAACATGGACCTCACGCCGCAGGCCATTACCGCGTTCATGCTCGGGCTGAACAACAAGATTTCCACGTTCGCCCTGCAACGGGAGATCAACGAATTCCGTGGCGAGCCGATGCTGGCGATCCTGCCGGGCGTGGCGCTGCAAGAACTGTGGAGCATGATGGGCACCGCTGAAAAAGCGCTGTTCGTGATCTCGCTGTTCGTGGTGCTGACCGGCTTGATCGGCATGCTCACGGCGATCCTCACCAGCCTCAACGAGCGCCGTCGCGAAATGGCGATCCTGCGCTCAGTGGGCGCACGGCCGTGGCATATTGCAACCTTGCTGATCGTGGAAGCCTTCGCCCTGGCGCTGTCCGGCGTGATCGCAGGCGTGGGCCTGCTGTACGTGTGCATCGCCGCCTCGCGCGGTTACCTGCAGGCCAATTACGGCCTGGACCTGCCCATGTCGTGGCCCAGCGAATATGAATGGACGCTGCTCGCCGGTATCCTGGCCGCCGCGCTGTTGATGGGCAGCGTGCCCGCGTGGCGCGCCTATCGACAATCACTGGCCGACGGCCTGTCGATTAGGCTGTAGAACAGCCGCTGCAAGTTTCAAGCGTTAAGCTGCAAGCGAATCGGCTTTAACTTAAAGCTTGCGGCTTCTAGCTACCTACTGAGGAGTTTTCATGCGTCGCGCCCTCGCTGCACTGTTTTTGCTGGTGGCCCTGCCCGCCTGGGCCGCCGAGCCCAAGGAACTGACTTGGTCGGAGCTGATCCCGCCGGATGCCATGCCCGAAGTGCCCAATATGCAGCCGCTGCACAACCTGTCCGGCATGGCGGATGCACTGGAGTCGGCGCCGGCGGCCAAGCAGGAAATGCCCCACGCGCCTGTGGTGCAAAGCCTTGATGGCAAGCACATCCGCCTGCCCGGTTATATCGTGCCGTTGGAAGTCGGCGAAAACGGCCGCACCACTGAATTCTTGCTGGTGCCGTATTTCGGCGCGTGCATCCACGTTCCGCCACCGCCGTCGAACCAGATCGTGCACGTTAAAAGTGAAGTCGGCGTGAAGCTCGATGAACTGTATCAACCGTACTGGATCGAAGGCGCGATGCGGGTCAAACCGTCCACCAGCGAACTGGCCGACGCCGGTTACCAGATGGATGCCGAGAAGATTTACATCTACGAGCTGCCGGAGTAACGCTGATCGCGCTTTCGTTGAGCTGAGTCAAAAGATCGAGCGGAACGATCTTTACCATTGGACGTACAACTTTTAACGTCCTTTTGGAGCTCCCATGAACAAGTCTCTGCTCGGCGCGTCCCTCTTCGCGCTCGCCCTCGTTGCCCCTGTCGCACACGCTCACGAAGCGGGCGACATTCTGGTTCGCGCCGGTGCAATCACCGTGAATCCGAAGGCTGACAGCAGCACCGTCAAAGTTGACCAGGGCCCATTGGCCGGCACCAACCTGGGCGGCAAGGCGACCATGAGCAGCGATACCCAACTGGGCTTGAACTTTGCCTACATGCTGACCAACCACGTGGGTATCGAACTGCTGGCCGCCACACCGTTCGAGCACGACGTGAAGATCAAAGGCACCGCCCTGGGCGCCGCCAACGGCAAGCTTGGTACCCTGAAACACCTGCCGCCAACCCTGAGCGTCGTGTACTACCCGCTGGATAACAAATCGGCCTTCCAACCTTACGTAGGCGCCGGTATCAACTACACCTGGATCTACGACGAGCACGTCGGCAGCCGTGCCCAAGGCGCAGGTTTCAGCAACTTCAAGGCTGAAAACTCCTGGGGCTGGGCCGCACAGATCGGCGCGGACTACATGATCAACGACAAGTGGATGATCAACGCCCAGGCGCGCTACATCGACATCAGCACCAAGGCCACCGTGGAAAACAACGCCGTGGCACCTGGCACGCGTGCCAAGGTCAATGTGGACGTTGACCCAATGGTTTACATGGTGGGTATTGGCTACAAGTTCTAATCCCGACCTAAGCAACACTGCATAACCAAATGTGGGAGCGGCGCACCGCCGCTCCCACATTTTGGTTTTGCGTGTATTCAGTTGTGCCGGTAGAAGCGATCCAGCAACGCCGGCAGCCCCGCCCGCCATGCCCGTGGCTTGATGCCAAAGGTATGGAGGATTTTCTTGCAGGCGAGCACCGCGTGTTGCGGTTCTTCACTTGCATCCGGCCGGGCCGCATGGGCCTGGGCGGTGGGGGATTCGATCGCCAACGGATGAAAATTGCGCGCTTCAGTGAGAATCGCCTGGCCCAGCGCCAACGGCGTGGTCGCCTCATGGCCGGCGTAGTGGTAAGTGCCCCACAACGGCGCCGCGCAATCGAGTTGCTTGAGCACCGAAATGATCACCCGCGCCGCATCGTCCACTGGCGTCGGGTTGCCGCGCCGGTCGTCAGCCATCAGTAATTCATCGGTTTTTTCGGCCCGGGCCAGGAAGCGCCCGAGGGTGCCGTCGACGCTGTCATCCAGCAGCCAACCAAACCGCAGCAACACATGTTGCGGGCAAGTGGCGCGCACGCTTTGTTCGATACGCCACAACGCCTGGCCGCGCAGGCCCAGGGGCACCGGCTCGTCTTTTTCGCTGTAAGCGGTGGCGCGAGAGCCATCGAACACGCGGTAGCTGGACGGTTGCAGCAAGGTGATGTTGTGGTGCTGGCACAGCTCGGCCAGACGCTCGATAGCGAACTCCTGGGAGGCCAGGCGGGTTTCGCTGACCGCTTCGGCCTGGAACCAGTCGAAATAGTAGGCGAGGTTGATCAACGCATCGGGACGGGTGTCGTCGAGCAATTGGGTGAGGCTCGCGGCATCCCAGCCGTCTTGGGGCGGTTTGGGTGCGAGGAAACCAATGTCTTCCTCTGCACCGAGGCGAATCAGCGCCTGCCCGAGGGCATTCCCGCCGCCCAGTAACATAAGGCGCATTCGCATAGATTGAGCAGGCCCGGTCTGGTTGGAACGAAGGTTATTCATGTATTTGTCAGAATCGTTGCATTTTGCGGGTTCGTAGCGCAACCGTCACGGACAAACTGCGCGATTGCAACTTGTTGGAGCGGGCGGTATCAATCACTCCATGAACCTTCCTGAATCCACCGACAGCGCGTTGCACGGCTTCCACCCCGCCGTCAGCGCCTGGTTCCGCAGCACCTTCCCTTCGGTGACAAGCGCCCAGGCCCAGGCATGGCCGCTGATCCGCCAGCGCCAATCGACGCTGATCGCCGCGCCCACCGGCTCCGGCAAGACGCTCACAGCCTTTTTGGCGGTGCTGGATGACTTGGTCCAGCAAGGCTTGGCGCACGGCGGGCAACTGCCGGACGAAACCCTGGTGGTCTACGTGTCGCCGCTGAAGGCGCTGTCCAATGACATCCAGATCAACCTGCAGAATCCGCTTGCCGGAATCACTCAGCACTTGCAGAGCCAGGGCCTGCCGCCGCTGGTGATCCGCACCGCCGTGCGCACGGGCGACACCCCGCAAAAAGACCGCGTGCAGATGCGCAAGCGCCCGCCGCACATTCTGGTGACCACTCCGGAATCGCTCTACGTGCTGCTGGGGTCGGACTCCGGGCGGCAAATGCTCGCCCGCACGCGCACGGTGATCGTCGATGAAATCCACGCTATCGCGGCCGGCAAACGTGGCAGCCACTTGGCGTTGAGCCTGGAGCGCCTGCAAGGTCTGTGCGCCGAACCACTGACACGCATTGGCTTGTCGGCCACGCAAAAGCCCATCGACGCGGTGTCACGTTTTCTCGTGGGCACCGGCCGCCACTGCGCGATTGTGGATATCGGCCACGCCCGCCCCCGCGACCTGGATATCGAAGTACCGCCAGTGCCGCTCTCGGCAGTAATGGCCAACGATGTGTGGGAACGGGTCTACGACCGCCTCGCCGAATTGGCCCGCGAGCACCGCACCACGCTGGTGTTCGTCAACACCCGCCGCCTGGCAGAACGCCTGGCCCGGCATTTGAGCGAACGCCTGGGCAAAAGCGCCGTGGCCGCGCACCACGGCAGCCTGGCCAAGGAAATGCGCCTGGACGCCGAACAACGACTCAAGGCCGGTGAGCTGCAAGTGCTGATCGCCACCGCGTCCCTGGAGCTGGGGATTGATATCGGCGACGTGGATTTGGTCTGTCAGATCGGCTCGCCCGGCTCCATCAACGGCTTTCTGCAAAGAGTGGGACGCTCCGGCCACCAGGTCGGCGGCACGCCCAAAGGGCGCTTGTTCGCCACCACACGCGACGACTTGATCGAATGCGCCGCGCTGCTCGATTGCGTACGCCGGGGTGAGCTGGACACCTTGCACATACCGGTCGCGCCGTTGGACGTGCTGGCCCAACAGATCATCGCCGAGGTCAGCGCCCAGGAATGGTCGGAGCAGGCCTTGCTCGACCTGATCCGCCGCGCCGCGCCCTATGCCGAGCTGGATGAACGCCATTACCAAGCGCTGCTGCAGATGCTCAGCGACGGCTACAACGGTCGCCAGGGCATCCGTAGCGCCTACCTGCACCGCGACGCCCTGAGCCGCACCTTGCGCGGTCGGCGCGGCGCCAGACTCACTGCCGTGACCAGCGGCGGCACCATCCCCGACAATGCCGACTACAGCGTGTTGCTCGAACCCCAAAGCCTGAACATCGGCAGCGTCAACGAAGACTTTGCGGTGGAAAGCATCGCCGGGGATATCTTCCAGCTCGGCAATACGTCCTACCGAATCCTGCGGGTCGACGCCGGCAAGGTGCGCGTCGAGGATGCCCATGGCCAGCCGCCGACCATTCCGTTCTGGCTCGGCGAAGCGCCCGGGCGCAGCAACGAATTGTCGGCGGCGGTGGCGCGTTTGCAGGGCCAATTGGACGCGCTGCTCAGCGCCACGTCCGGCAACCTGCAAGCCGCGCAAGACTGGCTCACCGAAACCCTCGGCCTGAACCGCGCCAGCGCCGAACAAATCCTCGATTACCTGGCGCGCACACGCTTGGCCCTGAGCGCCCTGCCGTCCCAGGACACGTTGATCATGGAGCGTTTCTTCGACGCGTCTGGCGGCACCCAACTGATCATCCACACGCCGTTCGGCAGCCGCGTCAACCGCGCCTGGGGCCTGGCCTTGCGCAAGCGTTTTTGCCGCACCTTCAATTTCGAATTGCAGGCCGCCGCCAGCGAAAATGCGATCGTGCTGTCACTGTCCACCAGCCACAGTTTCGAGCTGGACGCGGTGTGGCGCTACCTCAACAGCCACAGCGCCGAACATATCCTGATCCAGGCCGTGCTGGAGGCGCCGCTCTTCGGCGTGCGCTGGCGCTGGAATGCCGGTGTGGCGCTGGCATTGCCGCGCTTTACCGGCGGGCGCAAGGTGGCGCCGCAGATCCAGCGCATGAAAAGCGAAGACCTGATCGCCAGTGTGTTTCCCGACCAGATCGCCTGCCTGGAAAACCTCGCCGGCGAGCGCGAAGTGCCTGAACACCCGCTGGTCGAGCAAACCCTCGACGACTGCCTTCACGAAGCCATGGACAGCGACGCCTGGCTGGCCCTGCTGCGGCGCATGGAGCACGGCGACGTGCGCCTGATCAGCCGCGACTTGCCAGCGCCCTCGCCGATGGCCGCCGAAATCCTCAGTGCGCGGCCCTACACCTTTCTTGACGATGCGCCACTGGAAGAGCGCCGAACCCAGGCCGTGCTCAACCGACGCTGGAGCGACCCGCAAAGTACCGACGACCTAGGGGCGCTGGATGCTGACGCTATTGCTGGCGTGCGCGAAGAAGCCTGGCCGGCGCCCAACGGGCTGGATGAAATGCACGAGGCGTTGATGAGTCTGGCGTGTATCGCCGCCAGCGAAGTCACGCCGCAATGGGCGCAATGGTTGCACGCCTTGGCCAAGAGCGGCCGCGCCTTTCAATTGCACAATGACCTGTGGGTCGCCGTTGAACGCTTGAGTTGCTTGCAGGCAATCTTCCCCAACGACTTGCCGCTGTTACCTGGTTTCGATGAGCCCTGGACCTTTGATGAGGCCGTGGTGGAAGTGCTGCGCGCACGCCTCGGTGGGTTCGGCCCGCTGAGCCTGAGCGAGATCGCCGCGCCCCTGGCCTTGCGAGAATCTGATGGGGTCCAGGCGCTGGCCCGCCTGGAGCAGGAAGGCTATGTATTACGCGGCCATTTCAGCCCCGCTGCCACTGAGGAGCAATGGTGCGAACGCCACCTGCTGGCGCGTATTCATCGCTATACGGTCAAGCGCTTGCGCCGGGAAATCGAGCCGGTGGCACTGCAGGATTTCATGCGTTTTCTGTTCGATTGGCAGCACCTGTCCGACGGCACACGCGGTCAGGGCAGCGCGATGTTGCCGCAGATCGTTGCGCAGTTTGAAGGGTATGCCGCCGCCACATCCGCCTGGGACAGCGACCTGCTCAGCGCACGGCTCAAGGATTACTCCTCCACCTGGCTCGATGACCTGTGCCGCAGCGGCAAACTGGTGTGGACGCGCTTGAGCAACAAACCCGGCGCCATGGCATTACGCAGTACGCCAGTGGTGTTGCTGCCCCGCAGCCAGGTGGGACTGTGGAGCGGACTGACCGAACTCACCGACGCCACCACGCTGTCACCCAAGGCGCAGAAGGTGCATCAAGCCCTGCGCGACCACGGCGCGCTGTTTTTTGATGAGCTGGTGCACGAGGCCCACTTGCTGCGCAGCGAACTGGAAAGCGCCTTGCAGGAACTGGTCGGCGCCGGGCTGGTAAACGCCGACAGCTTCGCCGGCCTGCGCGCCCTGACCACGCCCGCCAGCAAACGCCAGGCGCGCAGCAGTCGGCGTGGGCGCGGCGCGTTTATCGGCGGCATGGACGACGCCGGGCGCTGGGCCTTGGTGCGGCGTTCACCCACCGCCGCCGGCGCGCATTCGGCCGAGACGCTGGAGCATGTGGCAATGACCTTGCTGCGCCGCTATGGCGTGGTGTTCTGGCGCTTGCTCGAGCGTGAGGCGGATTGGCTACCAAGCTGGCGCGAGTTGCTGCGCACTTTTCATCGGCTGGAAGCACGCGGGGAGATTCGCGGGGGGCGATTTGTCAGTGGGTTGGCGGGGGAACAGTTTGCGTTGCCGGAGGCGATCCCGTTGCTGCGTGAAGTGCGACGTCGGGCCCATGACGGCAGTTTGATTGTTGTGTGTGGGCCTGATCCGCTGAACCTGGTGGGCACGTTGTTGCCGGGCACCAAGGTGCCGGCCTTGAGTGGTAATCGAATTGTGTATCGGGACGGGTTGCCGGCGGCGGTGATGGTCGCGGGCAAGCAGCAGGTGTTGTTGGAGGTGGATCAGGTGGCGGTGCAGAATAAACTGATTAAGCGTCCGTAACTTAGCAGCTGTCGAGCGCCAGCTGCTACGGGTTGTGAAGGTCACTGAGTCCGAGGCGGCTCCGTGACCACCACCGAAGCCGGCACCTCTGCATCAGGTTCATCCCCCAGCAGCGCACGCTTGGGCAACAAAATCTGCTGTGGATAAGTCTGCGCGAAGTGCACCTCGTCACAATTATCCACACGCTTTTTCAGCCGCTGGTTAAACGCGCGACTCACCGCGTATTGCCCGCCCGAGACCGTGCGGAACTGCGCCGTCAGCACCACGCCGTTGAGGTCCATCTTGTCGACACCAAACACCTCCAGCGGGCCTTGCAGGTTGTACTTGAGGAACACATCGTCGCGAATCGATTGCCCGGCCTCGCGGATCAATTCCAGCGCCTTGTCCACGTCCGTGTCGTAGGTGAACTGCACTGAGAAGAATGCATAGGCAAACTGCCGCGACTGGTTGGTAACCGCCTTGATCTGCCCGAACGGCACCGAATGCACAAACCCCTTGCCGTCGCGCAGGCGCAGGGTGCGGATGGTCAGGCCTTCGACAGTGCCGGCGTGGCCGGAGTCGAGCACCACCCAGTCGCCGATGGACAGGGTGTCTTCAATGATGATGAACAGCCCGGTGATCACATCCTGCACCAACTGCTGGGAACCAAAACCGATAGCCAGGCCGACCACGCCGGCACCGGCCAGCAGCGGTGCGACGTTGATGCCGAGGTTGGCCATGGTGGTGATTGCGCAAATCACCACCAGGATGATTTTCACCGCGTTGCGCACCAGCGGCAGGATGGTTTTCACCCGGGTACTGGGCTGGCGGCTCGAGCGATCGTTGACCGGCGGTTTCAGCGCTTCCTGAATCGCCGTATCCAGGACCACCCAGAACAACCCGGTCATCAGCAGGATCAAGCCAATGCTGCTGAGGGAATCGCTGATCGCCCGACCGATCGAGTTGCGCTCGGCGAATTCAAACAGCGAGACACCCCAGATACGCCCAAGGACTTCAATAAACCCGAGCGCCATCGCAATGCGCAAGATCGCGTGCAGCACGCTGAGGAAACGCTCCTTGTAAGCACTGCTGCGCTGGATCGCCACTTGGCTGCGCGACTTGAACAGGTGTTGCAGCACAGTGCTCAGGAACACCGTGCCGATTAGCAAAATGGTGGTGAGCAGCGCGCAGCGCAGGGCTTTCTGGTTATCGTCCCCGGCGCCGATCAGGTTTATCGCCGAAACCAGCACCATCAGCAGGATCGGCCAGTACCAGAGCCCGGAAAATATCCGCAGCGATTGTTGCAACGCCGGGTGTTTAAGGCGCTGGGTCAGCGCCTGATTACGGATCAAGTGCGCGACCGGGCGACGCAGGCGAATCACCAGCATGCCGAAGGTTACCGCCGCAAACAGGCCGGTAAACATCGCAATGCCGCTGGTGATATTGCCGCCGAACTGGCGGGCGATCTGCGGGCTGGTCAGCGCATCGCTGAGGGCGGCGAGGAACCCGATCATGAACATCGGCTTTGGGCAGTAATCGCGGATGATCTGCACGGCCGTGCGTTTATGCCCGACGTCAAACATAACGATCACGCACAACAGGATGGACGTGGAGAAGATGCCGCTACTGGTCGCATAGGCAAAACACAACGCCAGCGCCCGGCCGATGGAGGTCGGCAAAAAGTGACTGACGTAAAGCGTCAGCGGCAGACAGATCACGGCCGGGATCGTGTAGGGCACTAAATAACCGAGTACGCCTTGCAAGCGTCCGCGCCGATGGACAAAGGGACGTTGGCTGACACGCCTGACCAGCCTGCGCCCCAGTAAGGTCAACAGCGCGAAGGCGCCGATCCAGACGCCGGACAACAGCAGGAAGTCCCCGGCCACGCTCCATGGCGAGCGGTCCGAGGGACGGTTGACCAGGCGCCCCACCTCATTGGCCGCACGGTCGGCGCGCAGGCGCCAAGCGTCAAGGAGGTTCTGGTTGAGATCAAGCTTGTCCTGCACATCAACGATGCTGGAGCTGATGGCCCCGAGCAGGCCGCCCTCGACCAGAATTTCCGGCTTGGCCGGCGTTTCGGCTTCAGGCGCGGCCGCCGCGGCGTGCACTGCGCCGCTGCCGCAAAACAGCAGCGCGCCGAGCAGTAATGCAGTCTTTGAATTCAGCAAAACACCGGGCTCCTTGAGGTAGGTCTGTAACGAGCTGACGGGTTTTGGCGCTGATCGTTCCCGTCTAAAACGCAATGCGCTGGGGCGTGCCGTCCGTAAGGCGCTGGAAACTTTCTCGCAAATCCCACAGTCATCCCTCCATGGAGGTCATTCGACCCATTAACCACGGGAGCAACCATGTCCGCGATTCATATCGGCATTTCCGGCTGGCGCTACACGCCTTGGCGGGGGGGCTTCTACCCCGAGGGCCTGACCCAGAAACGTGAGTTGCAGTTTGCGTCACGGGCGGTCAACAGCATTGAGATCAATGGTTCGTTCTACGCGCTGCAAACGTCGCAGCGCTACGCCCAATGGTACGCCGATACGCCAGACCGAATCGAGTGCTGGCGCCACGGCAAACAACCGTCAGACGCCCACCTGATGGACCCGAAACGCAAGCCGCGCGACGTGTTCTGCTTCTTCGACAACGACATCAAGGTGCGCGCGCCCTTCGATACGCGCCAATTGCTACAGCGCTTCGAGCTGGATAAAGCAATGACCACTGAGCCCGGCAAACTACCAGAATTGGGGGTGCTGCCATGACTCATCCGGAATTGATTCCCGTGACGCCCACCGCCGCCATCACGCGCTTCACCGTGCTGACGGTCAATATCCACAAGGGTTTCACTGCCTTGAATCGACGCTTCATCTTGCCCGAGCTGCGTGAAGCAGTACGCAGCGTGGGCGCCGACATGGTGTTCCTGCAAGAAATTCACGGCACCCATGAGCGCCACCCCCAGCGCTTCAGCGACTGGCCGAACATGCCGCAGTACGAGTTCCTCGCTGACAGCATCTGGCCGCAGTTTGCTTACGGGCGCAATGCGGTCTACCCCCACGGCGATCACGGCAATGCGTTGCTGTCGAAATTCCAGATCGTGCGCTACGACAACCTCGATATCTCGCAAAGCGGCCATGAAAACCGTGGCCTTTTGCATTGCGTGATGCGCCTGCCGGGCACCGGCCAAGAGGTGCATGCGATCTGCATTCACTTGGGGCTGCGCGAAGTGCACCGCCAGCAGCAATTGCGCTTGATCGAACAGCGCATCAGCGAAATTCCTGCCGACGCGCCGCTGCTGGTTGCCGGTGATTTCAACGATTGGCGCCAAAAGGCCGACCTGAGCCAGAGCGGCCTAAAAGAAGTATTCATCGAAACCCAGGGCAAACCCGCGCGCACCTTCCCGGCGCGCTTGCCTCTGCTGCCGCTGGACCGGATTTATGTGCGCAATTTGAAGGTGCATAACCCCCGAGTACTGACGACACGGCCCTGGTCCCATCTATCAGACCATGTCCCCCTGTCAGTGGAGATTGAGCTATGAACGTCGCCGTAGAACATATTTCCACCGACCAGCCGCCGGACCAAGCCAAGGCACGTGACCTGGATTACGGCTGGCAGAGTGGCAACCAGGTCCAATTGCTGGAGAACGGCGAAGCGTACTTCCCTGAGGTGTTCACTGCACTGCGCGAAGCCCGGCGCGAGATTCTGCTGGAGACCTTCATTCTCTTCGAAGACAAAGTGGGCCATGAGCTGCATGGCATCCTGATCGAGGCGGCGCGCCGTGGGGTCAACGTAGTGGTCAGCCTGGATGGCTTTGGCTGCGGCGAACTGAGCCCGTCGTTTCTCGGCGAGCTGGCCGCGGCCGGCGTTGCGGTGCAGATGTTCGACCCCGCGCCAAAGACCCTGGGCATTCGCACCAATTGGTTTCGCCGCCTGCACCGCAAGATCGTGGTAGTGGACGCGGAGGTGGCCTTCATCGGCGGAATCAATTTCTCCGCCGACCACCTGGACGATTACGGTCCCGAGGCCAAGCAAGATTACGCGGTGAAGGTGATCGGCCCGGCGGTAGCGGACTTGCATCATTTCGCCTTGGCCCAAAGCGGCCGCCAAGTACGCACGCGACGCGGTTGGCGACGACGCCAGCAGCGGCCGCAGATCTGGTCGACCGATAAGGGCGATGGCCAGGTGCGCCTGATTTACCGCGACAACGCGCAGCATCGCGATGACATCGAAGAAGCGTATATCCACGCCTTGAGCAAAGCCCAGACACGCGCGGTGATCGCTAACGCCTACTTCTTCCCCGGCTACCGCCTGCTGCGGGAAATCCGCAACGCCGCGCGCCGTGGCGTGCACGTGCAATTGATCATGCAGGGCCAGCCCGATGTACTGCTGGCCAAGCTGGCGGCGCGCATGCTCTACGACTATTTGCTCAAGGACGGCGTGGTGATCCACGAGTATTGCCAGCGCCCACTGCACGGCAAAGTCGCACTGGTGGATGACGAATGGAGCACGGTGGGGTCGAGCAATCTGGACCCATTGAGCTTGTCGCTGAACCTGGAAGCCAACGTGTTGATTCGCGACCGTGCGTTCAATCAACAGCTGTATGAACGACTGGAAGCCCTGGCAAAAAACCACTGCCAGACCATGCCGGAAAAACGCAAGCCGCGCCTGTGGCTGTGGCGTTTGACCGTGGGTTTCCTGGTGTTCCATGTGATGCGCCACTTTCCTGCACTCACCGGCTGGTTGCCCGCGCACAAGCCGCGTTTGAAACCTTTTGAGGCTCAGCGCCATGACGTCTGAAACCAAAGGCTCGCAGTTCAAACGCTGGAAGAAGCCGCTGACCATCGTCTTCTTCTTGCTGCTGATTGCGCTGTTCACCCTGCTCGCGCGGCGCATCGATTGGAGCGAAGTGGTTCAGACCCTGGGCGACTTCAAAGTGCGCACGCTGGTGATCGCCAGCGCACTGACGTTATGCAGCTTTCTGGTCTACGCCAGCTTTGACCTGATCGGCCGAACGTACATTCGCCAGCCCCTGGGGTGGAAGCAAATCCTGCCAGTGGGGATCATCAGCTATGCCTTCAACCTCAACTTGAGCGCCTGGGTGGGCGGCATCGCCATGCGCTATCGACTGTATTCGCGCTTGGGGGTGAGCACAGGCAATATCGCCAAGATCCTCGGTCTGAGCCTGGCGACCAATTGGTTTGGCTATATGGCGATAGCCGGCGTGGTTTTCAGCAGCGGCCTCGTCACGATGCCACCAGGCTGGAAGGTCAGCACCACGGCATTGCAAGGCATTGGCGCGTTGTTGGTACTGGCCAGCCTGGGTTACCTGGTGGCCTGCCAGTTTTCGAAAAAGCGTGCGTGGACGATTCGCGGCATGGAAATCAACCTGCCGTCGCTGCGTATGGCGTGTTTGCAACTGATGTTGGGCGCGTTGAACTGGTCGCTGATGGCGGCGGTGATTTTCACGTTGCTGCCGGCCAAACTGGATTATCCGCTGGTGTTGGGGGTGTTGCTGATCAGCGCGATTGCTGGCGTGCTCACCCACATCCCGGCTGGGCTTGGGGTGCTGGAGGCGGTGTTTATCGCGCTGTTGCAGCATGAAGCGTCGCGGGGCAGTTTGCTGGCGGGGTTGATTGCGTATCGGGCGATCTACTTCATCTTGCCGCTGCTGATCGCGCTGGTGATGTACCTTGGCGTAGAGGCCAAGGCCAAGGCGTTGGGGGTGAAGAAAGCACCGGCTTAAGACTGTAGTGACTGGTCGACCGCCTTCGCGAGCAAGCCCGCTCCCCCGTTTAATCGTGTACATCCTTTGGAATGCAGTCGAATGTGAGAGCGGGCTTGCTCGCGAAGGCGGCCTAAAGAGCACCCGATTATTGAGACTGGATAATGCTCAACCGCTCACCCACCACCATCTCGGTAATCCAGTCCACCAGGATTGAGGTGTACGCCTGCTGAGACACCGGGTCGCTGAGCGAGTGGTCGGCACCATCGATGATGCGATGAGTCAGGGAATGGGTCTGCTGGCACGCCGCGCGGTAACTCATGATGGTGGCGTGGGGCACGTGGGCATCGGTTTGCGACTCAACGATCAGCACATCACCGGTAAACGCAGAACAAGCGTGCAAGGCGCGATTGGTTTCGGCGTGGACCCGCGTGCTGCGGTAATCCATCAGGTCGGCCTTATCCAGATCACGCTTGGGTTTGAGCCATTCCTGGTCGCGGTACAGCGCCGGCACGCGCAGCGCCAGCCAGCGCACCGGGCGCAGTGAGGTGAGAATTGCCGCGAGGTAGCCGCCGTAACTGGTGCCCACCACCGCCACCGCCGAGGTGTCGATGGCCGGGTGGGACAGCAGTCGATCATAGGCCGCCAGCAGGTCGCGCAGGTTGTCTTCGCGGGTGACGCGAGACAGCGGAATGCCAGTGGCGGCATGGCCGCGCAGGTCGAAGGTGAGGCACACACAGCCCAAGCCGGCGATGCCTTTGGCTCGTTCAAGATCACGCTCTTGGCTACCGCCCCAGCCGTGCACAAACAACACGCCAGGTACTTTGGATTTGGGGCTCAGGAAGGTGCCGCTCATCTGTTCGTCGTCGATGTCGATCGCAATGCTTTCGCTTCTAGCCGTCATAAGATTTAACCGTCACGTACTTGAGAAGAAAGGCGCTGTTTTGCGCCGGGCCGCGATACACCTCAATGGCATCAGCCGGCAAGGGTTGGTCCGCGTAGGTTTCCACAGAGGACACACGGATAGCACGCAGGCCGGGGTTGTTGATAAAACTCTGCAACGCTGCGACTTCCGCGCTGCTGGCCCCGCCCATGCGCCAGGATTGTTCGAGCACGCCGCTGCGGCGTTGGCCGTCGCTGTCCAGGCCCTGAGCGATGTCGTAGTTGCGCCGCGATGCGTAGAAGCCGGGATAGGCTTCATCGGCGGCCGCGTCGAACACCTGTGCTTGTTCGATGGCTTCGCGAACGTCGTCGGGCAGTTCGAGTTGCAGCAGGGTTTCGTAGCCACCCGGCACCGCCAACAGGTCGGAGCCGCCGTAGACGTCTTCGCCCTGCCCGTCTTTCGTCAGGGATTGCTCGCCGCAGTAGCTGAACACGTGATCGCCGATGAAGCTTTGGCCGACGCTGTGGGTGATCACGTCCTGCAGGTCTTGCTCCAACACCACACCATCGCTGAAGAGCTTCGCGGCCTCAGGTCGAGCCAGCACGGCTTCGAACTCATCGAGACTGTGGATAACTTCCTGGCCTCGGCCGGCGCAGGCCTGCACGGGTTTCAGGCGAATGGGTCCGCTGTAGAGCAAGCGCGTGGCAGCGGGCCGGGCGTCTTCCAGCGCGAAGACGCTCAAACCATCCAGCACGACGTTTCGCACACGTTCGCAGAATAGCGCTGACCAACCTTCGGGCGCTTTGGCTTCAGGCCCGAGCAGACCATGGCTGATGGCTTTGGTGCAGATGAAATCGTGGTCGACGTAACCGCCCCACACATCCTCCGGCCCCTTGATATTGAGCGCACGCACCTGGGCTGCACCGACCAGGGTTTGCGTGGGCAGCAGGTAAAGTGATCGTCCCGTATGCAGAGCAGGGTCGTAGCTGCCACCGAATTTTAGCCCGAGAATCTGCGCCAGCCAGCGCGCCAGGGCGCGGTTGGTTTCGATCTCATGAAGAGGGGCGCCTTCACGTGTGGAGTGAGCGACCACCAGCTTCTTGCGTTGAGTCGGGGTCATGCGTCCCCCTTGGCCTTGCCGCCATGTGTGTGCAAGAGAGGTTGCAGGGATCAGGCCAAGGCGCTTTCGGGGCGGATGGTTGTGAAATCAAGCAGTTGCCGAAAAACCGATGGCAGTTGGCCTGCTCCATTCTGCACGACAGCGCGTCGGCGTCGCGGCGTTCTGCACGATTCAGACGCCAAAACGGTTGCGGTAATCGCTGGGCGCCAGGCCGGTGATCTTCTTGAAGGTGGCGCGGAAGGCGCTGGGGTCCTGATAGCCCGCGGTCCACGCGATGTGATCAATGGTGCCGTTGGTAAACTCGAGCATCTGCCGAGCCTTGCCCACGCGCAGATGCTGACAGTATTCGGTGGGTTTCAAACCGGTGGCGTTGCGAAAGCGCCGTAGGAATGTGCGCTCCTCCAAGCCGGCCTCCAGTGCCATCGCCGCCACGGAAACATCCACTGCACCGCTGGCCTGCAACCAGTGCTGAACCTTGAGAATGGCACCGTCACCGTGGCCAAGAATCGGCGCGAAGTTACTGCCGCACTGGCTGGCGCTGTCACTGTGCTCGATCACCAGGAAACGCGCGGTATCCGCCGCAATGCTGGGGCCCATCAAGCGATCGACCAGGCGCAGGCCGAGTTCGGACCAGGCCATTAAGCCAGCGGTGGTAATCAGGTCGCCGTCATCAACGATGGGTTTATCCGCTTCAAGGCGCACGGCCGGGTAACGCGCGGCGAAGGATTTGGCGGAAGACCAATGGGTGGTGGCGCTGCGCCCATCGAGCAATCCGCTGCGCGCGAGCATGATCGAACCCATGCAGACGCCGCCCAGTACGGTACCTGCCGCATGTTGCCGGCGAAGCCATTCCAGTAGCGCAGGCGGCGCTTGTTCTTCGGTGAACTCACCAATCGACGGGGGCACCAGTACGGCCATCATGGGTTGATCAGGGCCGGGGTGGCTATCGAATACGCGCACCGTTTCACCGGTAGCCTCCACCTGCCAATGGCTGATCCGCAAGAGCGGCAACTGTGCGCACTGGTGCTCGGCGGCGATGCGGTTGGCGACGCCGAACAGGTCAGTCAGGCCGTGCACGGCCGCCATCTGCGCCCCCTGGTAGATCAACACGCCCAGCTCAACCACGACCATTGTCAGTTTTCCCCCTGTTATTGTCGGTGCAGCCAATCCCAAGTGCAGGCGCCAGCTAAGATACTGGGCCCATCAACCCATCACGAGGCAACACACATGGCCAAGCAAGCGCTCATCCTAATCGATATCCAGAACGACTACTTCCCTCAAGGCAAGTGGCCACTCGACGGCGTCGAAGCCGCAGCGGACAAGGCCGTGCAGGTGTTGCAGGCGTTTCGCCAGGCGGGCGATGCGGTGATTCATGTGCGTCATGAGTTCACGTCTGAGGACGCGCCGTTCTTCACACCGGGCTCCGAGGGTGCGCATCTGCATACCAAAGTGCTGAACGAAGACAATGAGCCGGTGGTGCTTAAACATTTTGTGAATTCGTTTCGCGAGACCAACCTGCGCGCGCTGCTGGAACAACGCAGCATCACCGAACTGGTGGTGGTCGGCAGCATGAGCCATATGTGTATCGATGCGGTGGTGCGGGCGGCGGCGGACCTGGGCTACAAGGTCACGGTCATTCATGACGCGTGTGCGACCCGGGACCTGGAGTTCAATGGCCAGGTGATCCCGGCTGCGCAGGTGCATGGGGCGTATATGGCGTCGCTGGCATTCGGGTATGCGGGCGTGGTGTCGGCAAATGAGTATTTGAAGGCGCAAGCGGCGGCGGCATAACCGCCACGTGTCTTGGCGAAGTTAGCGGGTAGCGATAGTGAACAGACGCGGAAAAGGCAGCAGCACGGTGCCATCGGCCAGGGCTGGGTAAGCCTGGGTAATCCGCGCCTGGTACTCCTGCAGGAAGGCAGCCTTTTCGCGATCGGTCAACGGCGCCAGGAAGGGTCTTAGGGCCGAGGCCTTGAACCACTCCACCACCGCAGCGTGATCCGCCAGCGGGTGCTGATAGGTGGTGCGCCACACATCGACGGTGCTGCAATGGTTGCTCAGCAGCTCGTAGTAGTAGCTCGCGGCGTGGCGTTCATTGTGTTTGACCGCGCCGATCTTGGCAGACCACGGGCCATCAGCGGCAACTTCACGGGCAAGTCGGTGGGCAGGCTCATCGAGGTTGTCCGGCGTTTGCACCGCCAGCGTGCCAGCGGGTGTCAGTTGGTGGACCAAGTGCGGGTAAAGCGTGGCGTGGTCAGGCAGCCATTGCAGCGAAGCGTTGGCCAGGATCACATCGAAAGTCTGCGCGGGGTTCCAGGCGCCGATGTCCGCCAGTTCGAAGTTCTGCGCCGGTAGCCGTTGGCGTGCATCGACCAGCATGTCGTCGGAGCTGTCCATGCCGGTAACGTGCGCATGCGGGAAGCGCTCGGCCAGCACCTCGGTAGAGTTGCCGGGGCCGCAGCCCAGGTCGACAGCCGTGCGCACCTCGGTATTCGGAATGGCCGCGACCAGGTCGCGGACGGGACGAGTGCGTTGTTGTTCAAACATCGTGTATTGCTTGGCTGACCAGGTCATCGCGGCTTCCTTCTGTTTGAGGCTGGCCACAGCCTAAATCTTGTGAGCCATGAGAACAAATGCCAAGATTGGCACTCTCCCATACCTGAAAAGTATCCATATGCTGGAGCTTCGCCAACTCAAGGCCTTCGTTGCCATCGCCGAAGAAGGTTATATCACCCGCGCTGCCGAACGCTTGGGCATGCAGCAGCCGCCGTTGACACGGATGCTGCAAAGCCTCGAAGCCGAGTTGGGCGTGATGCTGATGGAGCGTTTGCCCCGAGGCGTGCGACCCACTACCGCTGGGCTCGCTTTACTGGACGAAGCCCGTGAACTACTCGCGCAGGCTGAAGGCATTGCCGATGTAGTGCGCCGTGCCGCACGGGGCGAGCGCGGACGGCTGGCAATCGGGTTCACCAGCTCGGCTGCACTGCATCCCTTTGTGCCGAGTGTGTTGCGGTTGTTTCGCGAAACCTATGTCGGCGTCACGGTGGTGTTGGAAGAAGCTGGCACCGGCGAACTGCTGGACGCGTTGGGGCACGAGAAACTGGACGCGGCGTTTATCCGCTCGCCCCTCAGCGGGACTCAATCGCTGCAGGACGACCCCATCCTGGTGGAGCCGATGCTGCTGGCGCTGCCCACTGATCATCCGCTGGCACTCGATGCGGGCTCTCCCCTGCCCTTGAAGGCATTGGCGAGCGAGTCCTTCGTGCTCTATCGCCGCCGCGTTGGGTTGGGTTTGTATGACGCGATTCTGGTGGCGTGCCGCGAAGCGGGGTTCAGCCCGCAGGTGGTGCAGGAAGCCCCGCGCATGACCGCGACACTCAGCCTGGTAGCGGCGGGACTTGGGGTGTCCATCGTGCCAGCGTCGATGCAGCGGTTGCGCGGGGACGGCATCGTGTACCGGGAACTGACGGAGTGTCAGAGCCTGGTGGCGCCACTGCATTTGGCGACGCGGATTGATGACGGATCTGCAGTGTTACGCCGGTTCAAAGAGATGGTGGTGACGGCGGCCGAGGCGGACGCCTGATCACCGATTAGGCGCTGCGTTATTTCATCCGTGTCAACGTGCTCATGTAGGGGTCGCCATTGAGGATGAAGTCCTCACGCAGGCTGCCGTCGGGCATCGGTTCAAGGCTGGTCGGGGTTTGTAGCCTGTGCTTGGGGGAGCGAAAGGAGGCTTCACTGTCCGAATAGGTGTAACGCTGAAAGTGCAGCACATCGCCCACCCAATGGACGTTGTTGTAGAGGTAATGCCAGTTCTTGTCACTGGGCGTACTGAGATAAAAGCCGCCGCTGGCATCGCGCGCGATGGTGACCATCATTACGTTGTCGGAGCCCCAGGTACCGACATAGCGGTCCATGCCCGGATGTTTGGGAATGGTTGGAGCGGCCACAAAATCGCTGGCCTTATAGGGTGCAATTCGGGCCTGTTCAGCCTTGAGATCGGGGTAGCGTTCACATACGGAGTCGACCTTGTCGACTTTTTCAAAATCGTATCTGATCGTCATTCCGCCGGTCCGGCTGGTGAACTGCATGAACTCAGGAGAGAAGGTCAGCACCTTCAGTTCGAGGGTTTTGGACGGCAATATCATGTTGATCACCTGCCCATCCTCGACCACGGAATAGCCCATTACATCAGGCGGCTTCTGGCTGGACGTCACGCAATCGAACGCGTGCAGCACCAGTTGGCCGTCTGCCCTGAAGTCAGCCACGGTCGTTTGACCTTCGTTCAGCGCTTGCATGGCCCAGAGGCCTACGATCTGGCTTTTGTCGTCAGCGAGGGAGACTTCGGGCTTCGGGTTTCCCTGGAGGGCAGTGCAGCCGGTGAGTAGAACGGTGCTCAATGCCCATGAGAGACGTTTTTTATACACGGTGTTCGTCCATGAGTATGTGGGGTGCGTGCTCTTGCGGGTATTAACAAAAAGCCCCTGGCGCAGGGCTCAGGGGCTTTCGGGAACACTCTACAACTTTGGCTATATCCTAGAATGGTTATTAACACCGGAAAGCTGGCTGCGTGAGCGAGTGAGTGAGTGAACATCCCGCAGGCATTGAGCATATGAGGGTATGAAGCCTCAAACCCCCATTCAGAACGTACAGAATTTCGTAAGATTTTCACTCAGGAACACCAGATAGGAATCCCAAACTTTACAAAAACTCGGCGCTCTCCAAGATCTGTCACCCTAGCGCGGCTCATCCAAAAAACCGACGAACGGTATAGACACCGTCCGCCTCCAGCCTAGGTCGTCTGTGCGCCAAGTTCCGCTGCCAGGAGTGCACGCAGCCCCACCTGGCGAGAGAACGCTTTAGGCGGCAGCACGATAGCTTCTTCAACAGCACTCAAGTCACCCACGAAGATCACCTGGGTTTGGGCACGAGTTGCTGCTGTATAGATGAAGGTGCGGTCTAGGATGCGGGACTGACGAACCGGGATGATCACACGCCGGAACTGTGAGCCCTGTGCTTTATGAACCGTGATCGAGTACGCAAGCTCCAGTGAGTCAACGTCGGTATCCAGAATGTAATGCCTCACCCCGTCAAACGTCGCCATCCCCAGCGCAGTGCAGATACGCGACTTCTCTTCATCGCCGAGATCGACAGAGCGAGGAGCGGCGAAGAGCTCATCCAACGTACCCAGTGACCCGTTTTGCAGGTTGCGAGACCAGTCGTTCGAGGTGTACATCACAAGATCCCCGACGCATAAGCCAGTCGCTTCGATCTCTCCAGACTCCGGATTTTCAGCCATGAGCTGCTTGCTGTGATCAGCGTATCGCTGGTGACAAGTGCGGTTCAGTGCCGTCACTCCGGCAAAATCGCACGATTTGGTTGCCGAAAGGATCTGTGTGTTCTCTCGATCGTGTTCATAGAGCCTGAGCACAGTCGGAAGAATTTCGTCATCAGCGCACCGCAAAAACACGACGTCATCACTCTCGTCGGAGCTGAACCTGGGAACCTGGCCGTCTCGAATCTGCAGCGCAGCTTTTGGAATCGCAGAATCCTTCGCCTGGCGCTTCACCTCGACTAGCTCCGTGGTGGGTACACCAGCCAGCTCGCAGAGCACGTGTAGGATGAGGCCAGAGCCGATGGGTGGAAGCTGGTACGGATCGCCGACGAGGATCACTTGGCACTCAGCAGGCAGCTTCTGAACAAGCCGGTAGAACGTCACTAGATCAAGCATCGACGCCTCATCAATCACGATGACCGGTGCTGGGCCCATGTCCTTGTCGCTGACCTTTCGAAGGAAACCCGCAATGGTTCTGGCCTCTTCGCCCGTTGCCTCGATCATTCGGGCTGTAGCCCTGCCTGAGAGAGCCATCTGGAAGCGAGGGCGGCCAGTCGTATCAAGCGCCTTATAGAGAGCTTTCAAAACTGTGGTTTTGCCGACTCCGGCCCCGCCCGTGATGACGCTGAACCGATTCGAGAATGATGTGGCAACCGCGTTGCGCTGAGCGTGGTTTAAGCCAAACGAAGGTAGGGCGAGATGAGCTCGCTCGGCCTCTTCGAAGCGACTAATGACGTCGCCCACATCCACTGGAAACAGTTGTGGCTGCAGTGACGGAGTGATGATCAAATCTCGAACGAATTGAGCACAGCGGCGCTCCATCAGCCAGGAGCCGGGGGCAAACAGCATGAGACCAAGCTCACCCAGCTCCTTGCAGACAAACTGACCGACTGCCGCTCCGGATAGCAGGGCTTTGGACATCGCAGCTGTCGGTGCTGAGTGAGGCTTGATTAGCGATGACACCGTGGCATGCAGATCAGCGAGCGAGCTACAGGTGTGGCCCTTTTCCGATGCTCTGTAGAGAGATTCTTCCAGGGCCGCTGTAAGCCGGCGCGGGTCGTCCAGAGGGATGCCGAAACTTTCCCGAGCGAGCTTATCCACATCTGTCCAAGCACCTGCAAAGCTCAGCAATCGGTAGGGGTCATTCGTCAGCGCAGCGATGAGATTTTTCTGGTGAAACCGGATGGCTTTGCGAGCGATGTCCAGCGGAATGCGCTTGTCCTGCACGAACCTAAGAGTTTTGGCATCCCCATCCATCAGCCACCGGTTGAACAGCCGCTCCCGAACCTCTTCCGTCGGAATGATTGACTCGATGGCCGAATGATCAGTGTTGTCCAGAGCATCATATAGCCGCTCACCGAGAGCATCCCACAGGCGAGTGGCTTTGACTTCTCCCACACCCTTCACGTTATCGCCTAGCCATTGAATAACCTGCGAACCACTAGGTCGGACAAGGCGAATGTCCTGGACGTCCACGGTCATCTCGTTGATTGCGAACGAGCCATGCGCACGCAGGACTGTGGTGACCTCTCCGTAGACTTCGAAGATCGCCCCCACAGCGATATCCGACAGCCTTGCAATGGATTCCGCTACTCGGAGAACAACTGGACTCGATCTGTCATTGATGCCGCGCACCACATCCATGCGATGGCCGAAGGCAATGCATCCTTTCCGATTTGCCGAGCGGATGCTCGTGACCCGGACGCTCAGGTTGATCAATGCGGGAGCGACGGCATTCATCGAGGCATCCTTCCCGTTTCTTCCAGAAACTCGTTGATCAGGGCGTGGCGATCAAGCATCTGCTTAGCAGCCTGAAGCTCAGCACGTAGAGCGGCATTCTCTTGCTCAAGAGAGTTCAGCCGCTGTCCGTCCCGTTGTCTTTGCTTGGCGCTTGGATCTCTCAGGGCAGGCTCTGCTTTCTGGCCAGCAGGCAAAGAGACGACCAAGGGGGGTAGCACGCCAGCCGCCCTAAGCTCCGTTTCAAGGTTATCCAGGGCCATGCGGATAGCAGGGTTCTGTGTGAGAGCGCTTTTACCAAACCCACATTCAGTAGCAATCTCCGAGCGCTTAAGCTTGCCGCGATGCACGTACTCGCGGAAGTCTCTGTCTGACTTGCCCGCTGCCCAAGCCAGGAACGCGGCATGGTTTTCTTCGGCGATCTGCTGTCCGTTCGCCATCATTGCCTTCCTTCTGAGGAATCACGATCAGCGAATGGCAATGGTGCATCCAGCTTTTCTGCCGACACGTTGAACTTGTGAGCGTTGTACTGCCAGCGCACGAATCGCTCCAGGAGCAAATCATTCTCGCGTTGCAGTCGACTGTTCTCCGCTTCCAAGCGACGAATTCTCTGCTCGGCGATGCTCAGGCTCGCGGGTCGCTTAGTGGAGACGAATCCGGATTTCAGCCTCGCCTTTTGATGCCCGTACGCGTCCTTGATGCGCTGATGTGCATAGAGAGTCTGACGAGTGGGCCGCGTACCAATCAACGGTTTGATGGCATCGCAGAGAGCTTCCCAGTTCAGCTTCCCATCCCAGCCATCAATCAAAGTGACGATTACATCCAAGTCTTTTGCTGCTAGATGCTTGGCCATCAGAAAGCTCCCAGCAGATCACGGAGTTCTTCAACATCCAGCTCGTCATCAGCGTTCTCTGCTGCGATCTGCTTTGCCGGCGATGCCAGCGCTACGTCCGTAGACTGGGCAGCCAGAGCGCGCTTCAGTGGGCTGAATTCCTGGTCATTACTCAGGCGGACGACCGTACCTTCTGGGATATCAGGGTTTTCCATGATTTCGATCAGCTGGTCTGCGCGAGCGAGTGTTTTTCTCTGGTGCTGACTCCATCGATCGGCTCCGTAAACCCCAGCATCATTTGCGGACTCAGCCTTGGCCAATTGGTCTTTGATAAGTGCTTGGCGAGCCTTGAGGCTATCCAGTTTCGGTTGCCAACCCTTGAGGCAAACCTGCTCCGTGCAATTCAAGCAATCGCGATTCTTCTGGCACGGAAGCATCGAATAATCGTGAACACAGAATCCAAATTCGGTGATGTGAGCGATGCCCTGCCCCACGGAGTCAAGATCGGCAAGCGTCACCGGAGAGTGCGTGCGCACCTTCGCTAGGGCGGTGCCCACTCCGACCTCACGGGCCTGTTCCACATAGTCATCTTCACTCATGTGGTTGTACACCGGGTTCTGGTGGATGTTGGCTCGCCCAGACCACTTGGCGATGTCCAACTGGCTCATATCCCCGAGGTTTGCGGCAGTGTTGAGGTAGTGACGAATTTGATGAGACGTCATGTTCATCGGGCTGCCGTCTGGGTTCATGTACCCGTTCCTGATCCAGATGCTTCTCTCTTGGCCTGCGATAAAATTGATGTCAGTGGTAAACGTGGATTTACCAGGCGTCCACACCAGGATCGGCCTCGGTGGAAAATCGGCACGCAATTCGTTTTGACGGAAGCAGCACAGCGCATCGGAGTACTTGATATGCCGCTCTTTGTTCTTCCATGGCCACCCCTTCGGTAAGCGGCTGTGGACGAACTCATTGATGAAGGAAAGTGTCACGCTGCCACCACGATCTACCAAGGCCTGGTACGGTTCATAGCCTTTGAAAGCCTGGGCGACCATAGCTCTAGGTCGCTCCCCAGGAGTGATGCCCAATGCTTCGCATGCCTGAACATTGGTCAACGGCTGATGCTCACCGACATTTGGACAATTTGCATGACGGTAGAATTTGTCGGGATGATTCTCCAGCCATTTTGCTAATGCGCGCCCTGGCGCGGACAGCTCGGACAAGCGCCTAACCGCTTCTACTGCGATGTCACGGAATGAGGTGGAGACATACTTAATATCGGATCCATACCCCTTGCCTCCGAAGAAACGCAAGCCCAGGCGTAACACACCTTTGTTGTCAGTCTCTTCATGAATGCAGTTGACAGGCAGATCCTGAACCTCAGTTATTCGGGCTGGGGCGCACATGCATAAAGCAAACATCGAGGTCGTAAATCTGTCCCGAGCGTCCAGCAAGTCATTCGAAAACATTTCTGCCATGGCATCAAGAAGATGAGGTTCCGGCATCTTATCTGCCCGCTGCTGTTTAGCCTCCTCATCAGTGCGATGGATTTCCTTACCCTTCTTCGCTGGGTTCTTCCAAGAAATGCTCTCGACAATAATCCCGCTTTCGTTGAGGAATTCGAGAAGTATTACCAAGGCCAACCCTGCTTGATAGGCCGTCTTATCATAGGTTTGCGCAATGCGCCCAGCCTCATCCATAACACTCAAATCAGTTAAGGTGATGTCTGCACAGCCCTTGATATTCAACAGACCTTGCTCGATGCATCGCAAAGCCTTGAATTCATTCCTCAGCTTAGTGGGGTTATGGCCCTGCTGGTATCGGACATAGGCTTTGGCGAAAGACATGATGTCCGGATGAAGTAGCTGATCCGAACTATACCCACGTGACGGAACATCTTTCTTTGTAAAGTTACCCACTCCGGGCCAGGAGCTATTGTACCAATCCAGATCAGCACCAAAAACAGTCAACCTATCCCGGCACATAATTACAAAGTCGGAAAGATTCTGTTTCGCGGTGAGATTGGCTTTAGGCGTAAAAAGCAATACGTTAGACATTTTTCACCTTGATCCGCATTTCGTTGCAGCGAGTCACAACATCGCTTACAGCCAGTATCAAACGGTCATTCACCGCAGCGATTTTGAGGTCGCCCGTTTCGGCGTAGACGCGATCACGATCGCTGATCAGGCCATCGAGAACAGCCTCGTGTGGGCCATCGAGCCATGGCTGGAAATGGGAACAGGTGTAACAAGCAATCGGAGCGAGAGCGCCGCAGAAACCGTAGCTACCGCAGCTCCCAACATTGCCACGTGGGCTATACACTCGACTGTCAGGGTCTTTGCCCCGCTTGGCTGAAGCTTCACTAGCGACCACTACTCCCTGGAAAGCCTGTGCGAGCGGCGCGAGCTGCAAAGCCACGGCCTTATCAATTCGCTCAACGATGTCCGGGATGTTCTTTACATAGACCCCCGTGTTCTGGGTATCCGAGTGATCGAGTGCTTCCGCGATCAAATACTCACCCTTACCCTCACGTGCCAAGTTGGTGCCAAGGGTGTATCGGAAACGGTAGGGATGCAGATGCAGAGCCTCGCCCGTACGTTCGCTGATTACGGTATTTTTCGCAGTGAACAGTTGAAGGCTCTCATAGACCTCACCAGTTCGAGCGTGCAGGAAGTCACCTGCCAGTTGATCATGCAAGGAAAGCTCAGGGTCATAAGCGTTGAGAACGGGGAACAGTGGCAGCTCTTTGATAATATGGGCTGGTAACTCGGCACCTAACAAACCTTGAAAATCAGCGATTACCGTTTCAGCCTTACGCTGAAGCAGAAGCCAAAGATCCTCAATAACCCGAAGCTTTCGAAACGACTTCCGCCAGCCAGAGTTTTTTTGCTTCACACGAGGAAATGCGATCCAATAGCACCCATTCTCCAGCACCAAATCTTTGATCTTTAGCGCGGAAATTTGAGAAGATCTCCGCCCAGTCATTGATAGGATCATGACATAACAAGCATCGCGCAAACTAACCGAGTCATTTGCATACCCTTCCAAAAGCTTCGAAATCAGTGCGTCCATCTCGATATCAGTTAAAGGCCCGCTTTCAGGGCACATAGATTGGACTGCATAGCCCTTTCTATTTCCCTTGATTTTCCACTTCTTGAGAAGTCTCAGGGTGTCATCTGGAATTCCAGGGTAGCCCAAGGATGACCATTTATTCAGCATTGAGCGGAGAGAACTGAGCATCCAGTCATCTTCGCCGAGCTGAGCGCGGTATGAGATAAATGACTCCATGCTCAATGGACTGTGCCCACGAGTAGCTTCCAAGTAATGCTTCATTCTGTAATACATCGCCGATGTATGCTTTGGCGAGTACGACTTCGCGTAATGAGCTAAAACATTTCTGAATGAATCCATCAGTTCAAAACCAAAATACTCAGGAAGGGTATCTAGTCGAAAGCCATCATCCTTGCTTAGCCTCCAATGATTTGAACCCGGATCGAACTCATAGCCCATCGACGAGAAAAGCACAGCACCTGAGAGTTTTTCGCTTGCTGAAGATACAGCCAAAATTGGCATGGACATCATTTTACTCTCTCAAGGATACGTGTTTGGATTGCAGTCATGGCGACCCCCGCAGCTTCTTTGATATGTCGCTGATTGTAAGTTGCCGCCGTTTTTGACGTGGGACTCCAACCCATTAGATTGGTGCGGATTTTAATCTCTCGCTCAGGAGACACTCCCTGAGCATCCATACTCTGGGAGAAAATGTAGTTCCAGTGGTGACGCAACGCATGAGGATGGACACCTTCGATACCACCCGCACATTTCGACAACGTGCCAAAGAACTTACCAAACGCTGAATAAGAGAGAGGCAGGCCCCGCGTTTGACAAATCTTATGGGTGACAAACAGATACCCATGTCGTTGAGCACCAGGGATCTTACTGCGAATATCTTTGACATAATCAAAGATCTTCTCCATGACACTTGCATGCAACGGGAATGTACGTTGACGGGTTTTCGCTACAGGCTGAAAAACCCTCACGTCTCCTCGCGAATCTGGGCGGCGAACGATCTTCATGGTGTTCTTGGCGAAGTTGAAGTCTTCAATCTTGAGATTGAGGAGCTCCCCCCGCCGAATACCTGTGAGCCGCAGAATCATGAACATCAGCCCGTTTCGCACCTGGAGACCGAAATCGTCGACAGGATTATCGGGAGATCCTGGTCGGAGCACCTCTTCCAAGGAATCGAGTAATGCTTCTTCTAGGTGCTTGTCCTCGCGGTCAGTCGCTCCCTTGTCTTTGACTTTGGGCCTATTGGCCTTGATCTGACTGGTCATGGAAGCGATGGCCTTGAGCTTCGTCGCTCCGGCAGGATGCAGACGCTCAGCCAAGAATTCCAAATACTGCGCAGCGATGGTCATGCGGTTGTATTGCGACTCCGTCGAGACAGCCTTAGGCGTTGCACGAAGGGGCGATACCTTTGATTTGTCGTCGTGATCGACCCCGAGAGGGACTTGCATGAAGTCCCTTAGCGCGTGGATTTCATGTGCTTCAAGCAGCTCGCTTCGCTTAAAGCGCGACTCTATGTCCAGGGCAAAGTAACGCTCCCAGGCCAGGACGACTTTGAGAGCGGTGAAGGCCTGGGCAATCGTGTTGAAAGCCAGCGATGCGTTCCGCAGCTTCGCGGTTACGAAGAGGTTGGGGTAGAAGAGCGGCATGCCCGAATGGTCAACGAGTACTGCAAACCTCTCCCCTGAGTCCGCTATGAATCTCCGCACCGACAGCTGCATACACACCTCGAATTCTTAACCTTAATTCAAGGTATGAAGGTAGCTAAAAACGGTCAAGAATTTTTTTACACCCCCAAAACGAGAAAACCCCCGCAGCGCGGGGGTTCTCAAGAGAAACTTTACAAAAAAGTCTCTACGGCTGGCTAGAACGGAATATCGTCATCAAAGCTGTCGAAATCCGGAGCCGGTTGCGGAGCAGCCTGCTGTGGAGGCGGCGCCTGGCGCGACTGTTGCGGTGCCGACTGCTGCGGACGCGGAGCCTGCTGGCGTGGGGCCGGGGCGGACTGCTGGTAGTTATTGCCCCCGCCTTGTTGGTCGCCCTGCTGTGGACGGCCGCCCAGCAGTTGCATGGTGCCTTGCATGTCGACCACGATTTCAGTGGTGTAACGCTTGATGCCGTCTTTTTCCCACTCACGGGTTTGCAGCTTGCCTTCGATGTAGACCTGCGAACCTTTGCGCAGGTACTCACCGGCGATTTCAGCCACTTTGCCAAACATCGACACACGGTGCCACTCGGTTTTCTCGACCTTCTGGCCGGTCTGCTTGTCGGTCCACTGCTCGCTGGTCGCCAGACTCAGGTTGGTCACGGCGTTACCGTTAGGCAAGTAGCGAACTTCGGGATCCTGGCCGCATGTACCGACCAATATGACTTTGTTAACCCCACGGGCCATAACGTTCTCCTAGGCTGGGCGCGCTGTCGGCACTGGGTTGACCAGTTGCTCAAGCGTCGCGCGATCCAATAATTCGGTGTCCAATTTGATGTAAATGGCCGCTTCTTCAGCGACCACGACTGCATCTGTTACTCCAACAACGGCCTTAAGGCGCTCTACCAGGCCAGCGTCACGAATGGCTTCGGGCGACAACGGCAGGCGCAGGCTTGTGACGTATGGAGGTTCGCGCATGGTAACAGCAAAGGCCAGCCAAAGTGCAGCCAGCCCTGCGCATCCAAGGAACACAACCGACAAACCGCCATGCTGGAACATCCAGCCACCCATGATGCCGCCCAGTGCAGAACCCAGGAACTGGCTGGTGGAATACACCCCCATGGCCGTCCCTTTGCCACCGGCCGGTGAAACCTTACTGATCAGCGAAGGCAATGAAGCCTCCAGCAGGTTGAACGCGGTGAAAAATACCACCGTGCCGATTACCAGCGCCCGCAGGCTGTCGCCGAACTGCCAGAAGAATAGCTCAGTGAGCATCAACGTCGCGACGGCGCCCAAGAGAACTCGTTTCATTTTGCGTTTCTTCTCGCCATAGATGATGAACGGGATCATGGCGAAGAACGAAATCAACAGCGCGGTGAGGTAGACCCACCAGTGCTGTTCCTTGGGTAGCCCGGCTTTTTCCACCAGCGCCAGGGGCAAGGCGACGAAGCTGCACATGAGCATGGCGTGTAATACGAAGATACCTAAATCCAGGCGCAGCAGGTCGGGATGCTTGAGCGTCGGCAATAACGCCTTGCGCGCGACGCCCGACTCGCGGTGCTGCAACGTACCGGTGGAGCGCGGCACCATAAAGGCAACGATCACGATACCGAACAGCGCCATGCCGCCGGTGACCAGAAACAGCCCGTGCAAGCCGAACGCGCGTGTCAGCAGGGGGCCGACGACCATGGCCACGGCAAACGACAGTCCGATGGTCATGCCGATCATGGCCATGGCCTTGGTGCGGTGTTGTTCACGGGTCAGGTCTGATAGCAGCGCCATGACCGCGGCGGAAATCGCACCGGCCCCTTGCAGGATGCGTCCGGCAATCACGCCCCATATCGAATCCGATTGCGCCGCGAGCACACTGCCGAGAGCGAACACGATCAGACCCAGATAGATCACCGGACGGCGGCCGATGCGGTCAGAAATGATCCCGAATGGAATCTGAAAAATCGCCTGGGTCAGGCCATAGGCGCCAATGGCGAGGCCGATCAATGCCGGGGTCGCGCCTGGGAGGTCCATCCCATAGGTCGCCAGCACCGGCAACACCATAAACATGCCCAGCATACGGAAGGCGAACACCAGGGCAAGACCGCTTGCCGCTCGGGTCTCGCCGCTACTCATGCGTTCGCTGTGGGGATCGTGCATGGAAAAACCTCGTGTGAACCGGCGGCGATTCTACCAGTCCCATCGATTGAGAGGGTATATGCGGCGCTTTGCCGCGCAGCTTTCATCTAAGGCTGCAAGCGGCCTTTTGGCAGTGTATATTCATCCAGTCTTTAGCCGTATACTCCGGCATTATTTACGCCCGCCGTGCGAGGCCATCTTGGACAAGATCCTGATTCGTGGGGCTAGAACCCACAACCTGAAGAACATCGACCTGACCCTGCCACGGGACAAACTGATTGTCATCACCGGCTTGTCCGGATCCGGCAAATCGTCGCTGGCGTTTGACACGCTGTATGCCGAGGGCCAGCGTCGCTATGTGGAATCGCTGTCGGCCTATGCCCGCCAGTTCCTGTCGATGATGGAAAAGCCCGACGTCGACACCATTGAAGGCCTGTCGCCGGCCATTTCCATCGAGCAAAAATCGACTTCCCATAACCCGCGCTCCACCGTGGGCACCATTACCGAAATCTACGACTACCTGCGTCTGCTGTACGCACGCGTGGGTATTCCGCGTTGCCCGGACCACGATATTCCCCTGGAAGCCCAGACCGTGAGCCAAATGGTCGACTTGGTGCTCGCCCAGCCGGAAGGCGCCAAGCTGATGCTGCTGGCACCGGTGATTCGTGAGCGCAAGGGCGAACACCTTTCCGTCTTCGAAGAACTGCGTGCGCAAGGCTTTGTAAGGGCGCGAATCAACGGCAAGCTCTACGAGCTGGACGAAGCGCCGAAGCTCGACAAGCAGAAGAAGCACTCGATTGATGTGGTAGTCGACCGCTTCAAGGTACGGGCAGACCTGCAGCAGCGCCTTGCGGAATCCTTCGAAACCGCGTTGAAGCTGGCCGACGGCATTGCCCTCGTGGCCCCGATGGATGACGAGCCGGGCGAAGAGATCATCTTCTCCGCGCGCTTTGCTTGCCCGATCTGCGGGCACGCCATCAGTGAGCTGGAACCCAAGCTGTTCTCCTTCAACAACCCGGCCGGCGCGTGCCCGACCTGTGATGGCCTGGGGGTGAAGCAGTTCTTCGACATCAAGCGTCTGGTCAACGGTGACTTGACCCTGGCGGAAGGCGCGATACGTGGCTGGGACAGGCGTAACGTTTACTACTTCCAAATGTTGGGGTCGTTGGCGTCGCATTATAAATTCAGCCTGGAAGTGCCATTCAACCAACTGCCGGCGGACCAACAGAAGGTCATCCTCCACGGCAGTGGTTCGCAGAATGTCGACTTCAAGTACTTGAATGACCGTGGCGATATCGTCAAGCGCTCGCACCCGTTCGAAGGCATCGTGCCGAACCTTGAGCGTCGCTACCGCGAGACTGAATCGGCCAGCGTGCGCGAAGAGTTGGCAAAATTCCTCAGCACCCAGCCTTGCCCGGATTGCCGTGGCACTCGCCTGCGTCGAGAGGCGCGGCATGTGTGGGTGGGCGAGAAGACATTGCCTGCGGTGACCAACCTGCCCATCGGTGATGCCTGCGAGTACTTTGGTGTGCTCAAGTTGACCGGTCGCCGTGGGGAAATCGCCGACAAGATTCTCAAGGAAATTCGCGAGCGGTTGCAGTTCCTGGTCAACGTTGGCCTGGATTACCTGTCGCTGGATCGAAGTGCCGACACCTTGTCTGGTGGTGAAGCCCAGCGAATTCGCTTGGCCAGCCAGATTGGTGCCGGGCTCGTGGGGGTGCTGTACATCCTCGATGAACCGTCGATTGGCTTGCACCAACGCGACAACGATCGCCTGCTGGGCACGCTGAAACACCTTCGGGACATCGGCAACACGGTGATCGTGGTCGAGCACGATGAAGATGCGATTCGCCTGGCGGATTACGTGGTTGATATTGGCCCGGGCGCGGGTGTGCATGGCGGCCATATTGTCGCCGAAGGTACGCCTGCAGAAGTCATGGCCCATCCGGACTCGCTGACCGGCAAGTACTTGTCTGGCCGTGTGAAAATTGCCGTGCCGGCCAAACGTACACCGCGCAACAAGAAGCAGGCGCTGCACCTCAAGGGCGCGCGCGGCAACAACTTGCGCAATGTCGACCTGGAAATTCCGCTGGGCCTGCTGACCTGCGTGACCGGTGTTTCCGGCTCAGGCAAATCAACGCTGATCAACAACACGCTGTTCCCCTTGAGTGCCACCGCCTTGAACGGCGCGACGACTCTGGAAGCGGCTGCTCACGACAGCATCAAGGGTTTGGAGCTGCTGGACAAAGTCGTCGATATCGACCAGAGCCCTATTGGCCGCACGCCGCGCTCCAACCCGGCGACCTACACCGGGTTGTTTACACCCATTCGTGAGTTGTTTGCTGGCGTTCCGGAGTCCCGCTCGCGGGGTTATGGGCCGGGCCGGTTCTCGTTCAACGTCAAGGGCGGTCGCTGTGAAGCGTGCCAAGGCGATGGCTTGATCAAGGTGGAGATGCACTTCCTGCCGGACATTTACGTGCCGTGCGATGTGTGCAAGAGCAAGCGCTATAACCGCGAGACCCTGGAGATCAAATACAAGGGCAAAAGCATCCACGAAACCCTGGAGATGACCATCGAGGAAGCGCGGGTGTTCTTTGACGCGGTTCCGGCGTTGGCGCGCAAGCTGCAGACACTGATGGATGTAGGCCTGTCGTATATCAAGCTGGGTCAATCGGCGACCACGTTGTCCGGTGGTGAGGCGCAACGGGTGAAGCTGTCCCGCGAGTTGTCCAAGCGCGACACCGGCAAGACCCTGTACATCCTCGATGAGCCGACCACCGGCCTGCATTTTGCGGATATACAGCAACTGCTGGACGTGTTGCACCGCCTGCGCGACCACGGCAACACCGTTGTAGTGATCGAGCACAACCTGGATGTGATCAAGACCGCCGACTGGTTGGTTGACTTGGGGCCTGAAGGTGGCTCGAAAGGTGGCCAGATCATCGCGGTAGGCACACCGGAGCAAGTTTCCGAAATGACGCCATCACACACGGGCTTCTACTTGAAGCCGTTACTGGAGCGCGACCGGGCCTGAATTTTTCAGGCCCAATGAAAAGCCCCTGTCACGTTGCGGTGAGAGGGGCTTTTTTGTAGCCGGGAATCAGAACTGCGATTGCAGGTAATTCTCCAAGCCGACCAGCTTGATCAGGCCCAACTGCTTTTCAAGCCAATAGGTATGATCTTCTTCGGTGTCATTCAACTGCACCCGCAGGATTTCCCGGGTGACATAGTCATTATGCTGCTCACAGAGCTCGATGCCTTTGCAGAGCGCGGCACGGACCTTGTACTCGAGGCGCAGGTCGGCAGCGAGCATGTCAGGCACCGTGGTGCCCACATCCAGATCATCGGGACGCATACGTGGCGTGCCTTCGAGCATGAGGATACGGCGCATCAGTGCGTCGGCGTGCTGTGCCTCTTCTTCCATCTCATGGTTGATACGCTCGTAGAGCTCGGTAAAGCCCCAGTCTTCATACATGCGCGAATGGATGAAATATTGGTCACGAGCAGCCAGTTCGCCCGTCAGCAACGTGTTGAGGTAATCGATTACGTCGGGGTGACCTTGCATCGCCCTACATCTCCCTGCTTGAAAGTCTGTAGTTTGAACCATGATGACCCGGAGGTCACGGGATCAACGGCAGAAAAGTGAAGATTTCCCGAGAAAAGTGGCTGAAATAACGCAAAAACCGCCCAATTGAGGGCGGTTCTGCTTATCGTTTAGAGTTAGTTAAGCGATACACCCAGTGCCTTTGCGATTGCTTCTCCATAAGCAGGATCTGCTTTGTAGAAATGCTGCAACTGGCGCTGAACCACATCACTGGAAACGCCCCCCATTGCACCGGCGATGTTGTTGGTGAGCAACGCTTTCTGCTCATCGTTCATCAGGCGGAACAGCGCACCTGCGTGGCTGTAGTAATCGGTGTCTTCCCGGTGATCATAACGGTCAGCAGCACCGCTCAATGCCAACACAGGCTCTGCGTATTGTGGTGCCTGCTTCGGGGCGTCTGCGTAGCTGTTCGGCTCATAATTGGGCGCCGCACCACCGTTGCTGCCAAATGCCATCGAACCATCACGCTGATAGCTGTTCACCTGGTTACGCGGGGCATTCACCGGCAGTTGCTGGTGATTGGTGCCGACGCGGTAACGGTGAGCATCTGCGTATGCGAACACACGACCTTGCAGCATACGGTCTGGCGACAGGCCTACACCTGGCACCATGTTGCTCGGGCCAAACGCAGCCTGCTCCACTTCAGCGAAGTAGTTCTGCGGATTGCGGTTGAGTTCGAGCTCGCCAACCTCGATTAACGGGAACTCCTTCTGCGACCAGGTCTTGGTCACGTCAAAGGGGTTCTCGTAGTGGGCATTAGCCTGGGCCTCCGTCATGATCTGGATGCAGACCCGCCATTTCGGGAAATCACCGCGCTCAATCGCGCCGAACAGATCGCGTTGGGCGTAATCCGGGTCGGTACCGGCCAGGCGCGCGGCCTCAGCCGGCGCCAAGTTCTTGATGCCTTGCTTAGTCTTGTAGTGCCACTTCACCCAGTGGCGCTCGCCATTGGCGTTAATCAGGCTGTAGGTGTGACTGCCGAAGCCGTGCATGTGGCGATAGCCATCAGGGATGCCACGGTCCGAAAACAGAATGGTGACCTGGTGCAGTGCCTCCGGAGAGTGCGACCAGAAGTCCCACATCATCTGAGCGCTTTTGAGATTGCTTTGCGGCAGGCGCTTCTGGGTGTGGATGAAGTCCGGAAACTTTAAAGGATCGCGAATGAAGAACACTGGGGTGTTGTTACCGACGACGTCCCAGTTGCCTTCTTCGGTGTAGAACTTCAAGGCGAAGCCGCGTGGATCGCGCTCGGTATCAGCCGAACCGCGCTCACCACCAACGGTGGAAAAGCGCAAGAAGGTCGGGGTTTGCTTGCCAACAGACTCAAACAACTTGGCGCTGGTGTATTGGGTAATGTCTTGAGTAACCGTAAAAGTACCGAAGGCACCCGAACCTTTCGCGTGCACGCGACGTTCCGGAATGTTTTCACGGTTGAAGTGCGCGAGCTTCTCGATCAGGTGGAAATCGTCGAGCAGCAATGGGCCACGTGGACCGGCGGAACGGGAATTCTGATTGTCCGCAACGGGCGCGCCGCTGGCGGTAGTAAGGATTTTATTCTGGCTCATGCAATCTTCCTCAGGTCGGACTTGGAACTGCCGGCTAGTCGGCTTGGAGGGAGTATTGATCATCGATATGAAGCTATCAAATTTATTAAATTGTCGGCATCGATAGAAAATAACTAACAACATCCCCAGCACTCATAGTGCCGAGCACAGCCCGTGAACGCTTGTAAAATCGCGCTTTTATTACGCATCGAGTAGGAGGCGGCTTTGCAGCCGCCGTCCTCTCACACCACCGTACGTACGGTTCCGTATACGGCGGTTCAAGTTATGCGATTAAGCCGGTTTATCGTATCCAGTATTGAGACCAGTCCAAGGCTGTCCCACAGCTTCTTCGGCAGAGCGCGATTCATATGTGACGCTCCCGAGTTCCACCATGGACCGCGACCGTTGACCGCTGATTTACAGGCGCGCCCTTCGTCGAGCCCCAAGCGCATTAGGTTGCGCGCCCTCGTAGAGGGCCGTTTCCATTGGCGCCAGATGACACAACGAAGCTTATGACGCACCCAACCGTCCAGCTCCTCAAGTGATCGCTTGCTCTGACTGAGTTTGAAGTAACTCGCCCAACCGCGCAGGACGGGGTTCATCCGCTCGATGACATACGCCATCTTATGGCCTCGCGCTCCGCGCAGCAGATCTCTGAGTCGGTCGCGCAGGCGACCCAAACTCATCGTCGCCACTCTCAGTCTCGGCTGTTGATGCCAGCTCATCCCATAACCCAGATAATCGCAGACCCACGGCCTTGCCACCCGGCTCTTTTCCCGGTTCAGCGCCAGTTTCAGGCGCTGCCTCAGGAAACGCTCAACGCTGGCCATTACTCGTTCGCCAGCACGGCGACTACGCACATAAATGTTCGCGTCATCGGCATAACGCACGAAGCGATGACCCCGCCGTTCCAGTTCGCGATCAAGTTCGTTGAGCAGGATATTCGACAGCAACGGCGAGAGCGGGCCGCCTTGCGGCGTCCCTTCCTGCCGTTGGCTGACGATTCCACCCGACATCGTTCCCGCTTCGAGGTAGCGGCGGATCAGCCTGAGCACCCGCTTGTCTTCGATTTGACGCTCGACGCAGGCCATCAACACGTCGTGATTCACTCGATCAAAGAATTTCTCAAGATCAAGCTCCACGCACCAGCGATGACCCGCTGCCACGTGATCACGAGCTGTTTCGATGGCTTGATGAGCGCTTCTGCCCGGACGAAAGCCGTAGCTGTAGTCCGAAAACAGAGGGTCGAAGATCGGCGTGAGCTGTTGTAGCAACGCTTGTTGGATCAGGCGATCCACGACATTGGGGATACCCAGTTGCCGCGTTCCACCTTTGGGTTTAGGGATTTCAACGGCGCGTACACCTTGCGGGTGATACTCGCCGGCCAGCAACCGAGCTTTGATGATCGGCCAATACCGTTTCGTGTAGTCCGCCAGTTGATCGACCGTCATGCCATCGGCACCCGGAACGCCCTTGTTGCTGACCACACGCTGATAAGCACGCCGCAGGTTGGGGGGTGCAAGCACCCGCTCCATCAGCGTGTCCAGCTCCGCGTTCGTCCACGTCGCAGACGCCGCCGGTGCTTTTGCCCTGTCAGCCGTCATCCTCGGATACCGTCCGGGACATGGGGAAACAGTCTTCTCTTGGAGAATATTCTGCATTTCAGCATCCGACGAGACTCCGACGCCTACTGGCGGCATAACCTGTTCGGCCCTTGGTAACGTGGTTATTCGTCACTTACTACGGCTTCGGCTGACTTCTGCAGGTTCATCCCGTCGCCTCTCGACGCTCGGTAGCACAGTGGCAAACCCACAGATCTCCCAGGGTAATCCGCGCGACCTTCCTGCTTATGCCTGTCGGATATACGTCACAGCGTTCCGTGCAAGTATAGGGCTTTGACGATTTGTGCCGCCTTGCCCCGCTGCGCCGCCTCTATCCGCTTCCTGTTCGTCAGGCCAGCATTTTGCCTCGGGCTTCCTTCAGATTCGCAGTCGCCCGCGACACCCTTGCCTCTGGCTAACACTTCCCCTTGCCGGGTGTGTAGAGGACTTTCACCTCCAAGTCACCAGCGTGGCCACCACAGCCAAACTGGTTGCGCTTGCGCGCAACGCGCCATGCCTGGCGCACACACAAAAAACCGGGCACTAGGCCCGGTTCTTCGTTACAGCTTGTCGTCTTACTCGGCGCTTACAGCTTCGCCGGCAGTAGCACGATCAACCAACTCGACGTACGCCATTGGCGCGTTGTCGCCAGTGCGGAAACCGCACTTGAGGATGCGCAGGTAGCCACCCTCACGGGTAGCGTAACGCTTGCCCAGGTCGTTGAAGAGCTTACCAACGATAGCTTTCGAACGAGTACGGTCGAAAACCAAACGGCGGTTAGCCAGGCTGTCTGTCTTAGCCAAAGTGATCAGCGGCTCAGCAACGCGACGCAGTTCTTTAGCTTTTGGCAGTGTAGTTTTGATCAGCTCGTGCTCGAACAGCGACACCGCCATGTTTTGAAACATGGCCTTGCGGTGCGAGCTGGTACGGCTCAGGTGACGACCACTTTTACGATGACGCATGGTTCATTCCTTACCAAACTCACGTTCGGTGATTACGACGATCAGGCAGTCGCCTTGTCGTCCTTCTTAAGACTTGCAGGCGGCCAGTTGTCGAGGCGCATGCCGAGGGACAGACCGCGGGAGGCCAGAACGTCCTTGATTTCAGTCAAGGATTTCTTGCCGAGGTTCGGAGTCTTCAACAGTTCTACTTCGGTGCGCTGAATCAGGTCACCGATGTAGTAAATGTTTTCCGCCTTAAGGCAGTTAGCCGAACGTACAGTCAGTTCCAGATCGTCAACCGGGCGAAGCAGGATCGGATCGATCTCGTCTTCCTGCTCGATTACCACTGGTTCGCTGTCACCTTTGAGGTCGACGAACGCAGCCAACTGCTGTTGCAGAATGGTTGCAGCGCGGCGTATAGCCTCTTCAGGATCGAGAGTACCGTTGGTTTCCAGATCAATAACCAGCTTGTCCAGGTTAGTACGCTGCTCGACACGGGCGTTTTCCACCACGTATGCGATACGGCGAACCGGGCTGAACGAAGAATCAAGCTGCAAGCGACCAATGCTGCGGCTTTCATCTTCATCGCTCTGACGCGAGTCGGCCGGTTCATAACCACGACCACGAGCTACAGTGAGCTTCATGTTCAGGGCGCCGTTAGACGCCAGGTTAGCGATTACGTGATCGGGATTAACGATCTCGACATCATGATCCAGCTGAATATCGGCAGCGGTAACCACCCCCGAACCCTTCTTCGACAAGGTCAGCGTAACTTCGTCACGGCCGTGCAGCTTGATAGCCAGACCTTTAAGGTTCAACAGGATTTCAATTACGTCTTCCTGTACACCTTCGATGGCGCTGTACTCGTGGAGCACACCGTCAATCTCGGCCTCGACTACTGCACAGCCGGGCATTGAGGACAACAGGATGCGGCGCAGCGCGTTGCCCAGGGTGTGGCCAAAACCACGCTCGAGAGGCTCGAGAGTAATTTTGGCGCGGGTTGGACTGACAACCTGCACATCAATGTGGCGGGGTGTCAGGAACTCATTTACCGAAATCTGCATGGATGCACCTATTTTCTAGCCCTTACTTGGAGTAGAGCTCGACAATCAGGCTTTCGTTGATGTCGGCGGACAGATCACTGCGAGCAGGAACGTTCTTGAAAACGCCCGACTTCTTCTCAGTGTCTACTTCTACCCATTCTACGCGGCCACGTTGGGCACACAGATCGAGAGCTTGGACAATGCGAAGTTGGTTTTTTGCTTTCTCGCGAATCGCGACCACGTCACCAGCACGAACCTGGTAGGACGGGACGTTAACGGTTTGGCCGTTTACGCTGACGGATTTGTGCGATACCAGCTGACGGGATTCGGCGCGAGTCGAACCAAAGCCCATACGGTATACAACGTTGTCCAGACGGCATTCGAGCAGTTGCAGCAGGTTTTCACCGGTTGCACCTTTCTTGCCAGCAGCTTCTTTGTAGTAGCCGCTGAATTGACGCTCGAGAACGCCGTAGATACGACGGACCTTCTGCTTTTCACGCAGTTGGGTGCCGTAATCGGACTGGCGACCGCGGCGTTGGCCGTGGATACCAGGTGCTGCTTCAATGTTGCACTTCGATTCGATCGCGCGCACGCCGCTCTTCAAGAAGAGATCGGTGCCTTCACGACGAGCGAGTTTGCATTTTGGACCAATGTAACGAGCCATTCTTTACAATCTCCTGGATTACACGCGGCGCTTCTTCGGCGGACGGCACCCGTTGTGCGGGATTGGCGTCACGTCGGTGATGCTGGCGATCTTATAGCCACAGCCGTTCAAAGCACGGACAGCAGACTCACGACCTGGACCTGGACCTTTGACGTTAACGTCAAGGTTTTTCAGGCCGTATTCCAGCGCAGCTTGACCAGCACGTTCAGCAGCTACTTGAGCAGCGAACGGGGTGGACTTGCGGGAACCGCGGAAACCCGAACCACCGGAGGTAGCCCAAGAAAGCGCGTTACCTTGACGGTCGGTGATGGTCACGATTGTGTTGTTAAAAGAAGCATGGATGTGGGCGATGCCATCAACCACTGTCTTTTTAACTTTTTTACGAGGACGAGCAGCAGGTTTAGCCATGATAATTTTCCTGTCGATTCGCGTGGGCGATTACTTGCGGATCGGCTTACGCGGACCTTTACGGGTACGCGCGTTAGTCTTGGTACGCTGACCGCGTACTGGAAGACCACGACGATGACGCAGACCACGGTAGCAACCGAGGTCCATCAAACGCTTGATTTTCATGTTGATTTCGCGACGCAGGTCACCTTCAGTGGTGAACTTCGCCACTTCGCCACGCAACAGCTCAATCTGCTCGTCGCTCAGATCTTTGATCTTTGCGGCTGGGTTTACCCCAGTGTCTGCGCAAATTTTCTGCGCAGTAGTGCGACCAACACCATAGATGTAGGTCAGCGAGATAACAGTGTGCTTGTTATCTGGAATGTTAACGCCTGCAATACGGGCCATTCAGTGGGACTCCAATTGACAGCTACCTACGCCCCGGAAGCCAAGAAATAGGGCGCGAGATAATATCGCTGTAATAACAAATAATCAACCCGGCAGCGCACTAGCTGCCGGGCTTCAAGCGGATCACACTCAGCCTTGGCGCTGTTTGTGACGCGGTTCCGCGCTGCAAATTACTCGAACAACACCTTCGCGGCGAATAATCTTGCAGTTACGGCACAGCTTTTTCACCGATGCACGAACTTTCATCACCAACTCCTCGAACCTTATGGGGTACTCAGCGCAACATGCCGCTGCCGTAGCCCTTCAGGTTGGCTTTCTTCATCAGGGATTCGTACTGGTGCGAAACGAGGTGCGATTGTACTTGGGACATGAAGTCCATCACAACCACGACCACGATCAGCAACGAGGTCCCGCCAAGGTAGAACGGAACGTTTGCTGCAACCACCAGGAACTGGGGAAGCAAGCACACGGCCGTCATATATAGAGCACCGAACAGGGTCAAACGGGTCAGAACGCCATCAATGTAGCGTGCAGACTGCTCACCTGGACGGATACCCGGAATAAAGGCACCGGACTTCTTCAGGTTTTCCGCTACGTCTTTCGGATTGAACATCAACGCCGTATAGAAGAAGCAGAAGAAAATAATCCCTGCACTAAACAGCAGAATATTCAACGGCTGACCAGGAGCGATCGACTGAGAGAGGTCCTGCAGCCAGCCCATATTTTCAGACTGACCAAACCAGGTACCCAACGAAGCCGGAAACAGCAAAATGCTGCTCGCGAAAATTGCCGGAATAACGCCGGCCATATTCACTTTCAGCGGCAAGTGGCTGGTCTGCGCAGCAAAAACCTTACGGCCCTGCTGACGCTTGGCGTAATGAACAGCAATACGACGCTGGCCACGCTCAATGAACACCACAAAACCGATAATCGCTACTGCCAGCAAACCGATAGCAACCAAAGCGAAAATATTGATATCACCCTGACGTGCAGACTCGAAAGACTGCCCAATTGCTCTCGGAAGACCGGCGACGATACCTGCGAAAATCAACATCGAGATACCGTTACCAACACCACGCTCAGTAATCTGCTCACCCAGCCACATCATGAACATCGCACCAGCCACAAAAGTGGATACCGCGACGAAATGGAAGCCAAAGTCACCAGTGAACGCAACACCCTGCCCGGCCAGACCAACGGACATGCCGATAGCTTGAACCAAGGCGAGGATGACAGTGCCGTAGCGGGTGTACTGGCTAATCTTGCGACGGCCAGCTTCACCTTCCTTCTTCAACTGCTCCAGCTGCGGGCTGACGGCTGTCATCAGTTGCATGATGATCGATGCCGAAATATACGGCATGATCCCCAGTGCAAAGATACTCATACGTTCCAGCGCGCCGCCGGAAAACATGTTGAACAAGCTAAGAATGGTCCCCTCATTCTGTCGAAACAGGTCTGCGAGTCGGTCCGGGTTGATACCTGGAACCGGGATGTGTGCGCCTATTCGGTAGACGATAATCGCCAGGAACAGAAAACGCAGACGAGCCCAAAGTTCAGACATACCGCCTTTGCCGAGCGCTGAGAGAGCACCTTGCTTAGCCATTTATTCCTCGAACTTGCCGCCAGCTGCTTCGATAGCCGAACGCGCACCTTTGGTGGCGCCGATTCCCTTGCCGATAGTGACAGCGCGAGTCACTTCACCGGACAGCATGATTTTCACACGCTGTACGTTGACGTTGATCACGTTGGCATCTTTCAGGGTCTGCACAGTAACGATGTCGCCTTCCACTTTGGCCAGCTCGGACAAGCGCACTTCTGCGCGGTCCATGGCTTTCAGGGATACGAAACCGAACTTAGGCAGGCGACGATGCAGCGGCTGTTGACCGCCTTCAAAGCCCGGAGCGATTGTGCCACCGGAGCGGGAGGTTTGACCTTTGTGGCCACGGCCACCAGTCTTACCCAAACCGCTACCGATACCACGGCCCGGACGATGCTTTTCGCGACGGGAACCCGGCGCTGGACTCAGATCATTGAGTTTCATCGATTAACCCTCTACACGCAGCATGTAGTAAGCCTTGTTGATCATCCCGCGATTCTCGGGAGTATCCTGGACTTCTACAGTGTGACCGATGCGACGCAGACCCAGACCTTTAACGCACAGTTTGTGGTTAGGGATGCGGCCGGTCATGCTTTTGATCAGCGTTACTTTAACGGTAGCCATGATCAGAAGATCTCCTTGACAGTCAGACCACGCTTCGCAGCGATGGACTCAGGAGATTGCATAGCTTTCAAACCTTTGAAAGTGGCGTGAACCACGTTTACCGGGTTAGTCGAGCCGTAGCACTTGGCCAGAACGTTCTGAACGCCAGCAACTTCGAGGACAGCACGCATAGCGCCGCCTGCGATGATACCGGTACCTTCAGAAGCAGGCTGCATGTACACCTTCGAAGCGCCATGGGCGGACTTCATTGCGTACTGCAGAGTGGTGCCGTTCAGATCAACTTGGATCATGTTGCGACGAGCAGCTTCCATTGCCTTCTGGATCGCGGCAGGCACTTCACGTGACTTGCCACGGCCGAAGCCAACACGCCCTTTACCATCACCAACCACGGTCAACGCGGTGAAAGTGAAGATACGGCCGCCTTTAACGGTTTTGGCTACGCGGTTAACTTGAACCAGCTTCTCAATGTAGCCTTCGTCGCGCTTTTGGTCGTTATTTGACATAACTTAGAACTCCAGCCCAGCTTCACGAGCAGCATCAGCCAGCGCTTTCACGCGACCGTGGTACTTGAAGCCAGAGCGGTCGAAAGCCACTTGCGAGACGCCAGCGGCCTTAGCACGCGTAGCGACCAGCTGGCCAACCTTAGTGGCCGCGTCGATGTTGCCGGTGGCACCATCACGCAGTTCTTTATCCAAAGTCGAGGCGCTTGCCAGGACCTGGTTGCCGTCGGCCGAGATGACCTGGGCGTAGATGTGCTGCGACGAGCGATACACGCAGAGACGCACGACTTCGAGTTCGTGCATTTTCAGGCGTGCTTTGCGAGCGCGACGCAGTCGAGTAACTTTTTTGTCGGTCATTTGCTATGCCCTACTTCTTCTTGGCTTCTTTACGACGGACGACTTCGTCCGCGTAGCGCACACCTTTGCCTTTGTACGGCTCTGGTGGACGGAAGTCGCGGATCTCAGCGGCCACCTGACCTACCAGCTGCTTATCGATGCCCTTGATCAGGATATCGGTTTGGCTAGGGGTCTCAGCGGTGATGCCTTCCGGCAGTTCGTAATCCACTGGGTGCGAGAAGCCAAGGGCCAGGTTCAAAACCGTGCCTTTTGCTTGCGCTTTGTAACCAACACCGACCAGCTGGAGCTTACGCTCGAAGCCTTGGCTTACGCCTTGGACCATGTTGTTTACCAACGCACGCGTGGTACCGGCCATTGCGCGAGTTTGTTGATCGCCATTGCGAGCAGCGAAACGCAGCTCACCAGCTTCTTCAACGATCTCAACGGACGAATGGATGTTCAGTTCAAGAGTGCCTTTGGCACCCTTCACCGAAAGCTGTTGGCCTGCGAATTTTACTTCGACACCAGCTGGCAGCTTAACGGGGTTCTTAGCGACGCGAGACATGCTTATCCCCCCTTAGAACACAGTGCAAAGAACTTCGCCGCCGACACCGGCAGCGCGCGCAGCACGATCCGTCATCACACCTTTGTTGGTGGAGACGATAGACACGCCCAGACCGCCACGAACTTTCGGCAGATCTTCAGCGGACTTGTACTGACGCAGGCCTGGACGGCTAACGCGCTTCACTTCCTCGATGACCGAACGGCCCTCGAAGTACTTCAGCTCGATGGACAGCAGTGGTTTGATTTCGCTGCTGATCTGATAACCCGCAATGTAACCTTCGTCTTTCAGGACTTTGGCAACAGCTACCTTCAACTTGGAAGATGGCATGCTTACGACGGACTTTTCAGCCATCTGGGCATTACGGATACGAGTTAGCATGTCCGCTAACGGGTCCTGCATACTCATGGGCTAGACGCTCCTAATACAAAAAAATTAGCCTTGCGGCTACATATGTCGCCGAGAATCTCCGGGCATAAATAACACGGGCTCAGGCGAGCCGCGTATTTTAAACACACTCCAGAAATGAAACAAGCCCCAAAAGGGGCTTGTTCCAGATTCAAGGTCACCGGCGGTCGTTATCTTGCGATACCGACCACCTGGACGCTGAAAGTACTTACCAGCTGGCTTTAACCAGACCTGGTACGTCACCACGCATTGCCGCTTCACGCAGTTTGTTACGGCCGAGGCCGAACTTGCGGTAAACGCCGTGTGGACGACCGGTCAGGCGGCAGCGGTTACGCATACGCGAAGCGCTTGCGTCACGTGGCTGCTTCTGCAGAGCAACTGTAGCTTCCCAACGTGCTTCTGGACTTGCGTTCAGATCAACGATGATTGCTTTCAGTGCTGCACGCTTCTTGGCGTACTTGGCAACCGTGAGCTGACGCTTCAGCTCGCGGTTTTTCATGCTCATCTTGGCCATGGTCCTACTCCAATCAGTTGCGGAACGGGAATTTGAAAGCACGCAACAGGGCGCGACCTTCATCATCGTTCTTGGCAGTGGTGGTCAGGGTGATGTCCAGACCGCGGAGAGCATCGATCTTGTCGTAGTCGATTTCCGGGAAGATGATCTGCTCTTTCACGCCCATGCTGTAGTTACCACGACCATCGAAGGACTTGGCATTCAGGCCGCGGAAGTCGCGAACCCGAGGCAGGGAGATCGACAGCAGACGATCCAGGAATTCATACATACGCTCACGGCGCAGAGTCACTTTGACGCCGATCGGCCAACCTTCACGGACTTTAAAGCCAGCGATGGATTTCCGAGCGTAAGTCACAACGACTTTTTGACCGGTGATCTTTTCCAGGTCAGCAACGGCGTGTTCGATGACTTTTTTGTCGCCGACCGCTTCGCCCAGACCCATGTTCAGGGTAATTTTGGTAACGCGTGGAACTTCCATCACGTTCGAAAGCTTAAGTTCTTCCTTAAGTTTCGGTGCGATTTCTTTCCAGTAAATCTCTTTTAGTCGTGCCATGGTCTTCTACCTAGCAGTGTTCAAGCATCAACCGCTTTTTGGGTCGACTTGAAGACACGAATTTTCTTGCCATCTTCTACTTTGAAACCAACGCGGTCAGCCTTGTTGGTTTCACCGTTGAAAATGGCGACGTTAGAAGCGTCCAGTGGAGCTTCTTTCTCGACGATACCGCCTTGTACGCCCGACATCGGGTTAGGCTTGGTATGGCGCTTAACCAGGTTCAGACCACCGACAACCAAACGGTTATTAGCGAGAACCTTAAGCACCTTACCGCGCTTACCTTTGTCTTTGCCGGCGATCACGATGATCTCGTCGTCACGACGAATCTTTTGCATGTCGGATCTCCTTACAGCACTTCTGGGGCGAGCGAGACGATCTTCATGAACTTCTCAGTGCGAAGTTCACGGGTCACTGGCCCAAAGATACGGGTGCCGATCGGCTCTTGCTTGTTGTTCAGAAGAACAGCAGCGTTGCCATCAAAGCGGATAATGGAGCCATCAGCACGACGTACGCCGTGACGAGTGCGGACTACTACAGCAGTCATCACTTGGCCTTTTTTCACTTTACCGCGAGGAATTGCTTCCTTCACGGTAACTTTGATGATGTCACCGATACCAGCGTAACGACGATGGGAGCCACCCAGCACCTTGATGCACATAACACGGCGAGCGCCGCTGTTATCGGCCACATCGAGCATGGATTGAGTCTGAATCATATAATTTCTCCGACCCCTAGTCCTTAGACTTCCACAGCGCGTTCGAGAACATCAACCAATGCCCAAGACTTGGTCTTGGCCAGCGGACGAGTTTCACGAATAGTGACTTTGTCGCCGATGTGGCACTGGTTGGTTTCGTCGTGCGCGTGCAGCTTAGTCGAACGCTTAACATATTTACCGTAGATCGGGTGCTTAACGCGACGCTCGATCAGTACGGTGATGGTTTTGTCCATCTTGTCGCTGACAACACGGCCAGTCAGCGTACGGACAGTCTTTTCGGCTTCAGCCATGATCACTTACCTGCCTGCTGGTTGAGCACAGTCTTCACGCGAGCGATGTCACGCTTAACTTGCGAGAGCAGATGAGACTGCCCCAACTGGCCAGTTGCTTTCTGCATACGCAGATTGAACTGGTCGCGCAGCAAGCCGAGCAATTGCTCGTTCAGCTGCTGTGCGGATTTTTCACGAAGTTCATTCGCTTTCATCACATCACCGTCCGTTTAACAAAGGCGGTGGCGAGCGGCAGCTTTGCAGCAGCCAGGGCAAAAGCCTCACGCGCCAGCTCTTCAGTAACACCCTCGATTTCATACAGGACTTTGCCTGGCTGAATCTGGGCAACCCAGTACTCCACGTTACCCTTACCTTTACCCATACGAACTTCGAGGGGTTTTTTGGAGATAGGCTTGTCCGGGAATACACGGATCCAGATCTTGCCGCCACGTTTAACGTGACGGGTCAGAGCACGACGCGCTGACTCGATCTGACGAGCGGTGAGACGACCACGAGCTACAGACTTCAGCGCGAACTCGCCGAAGCTGACTTTGCTACCGCGCTGAGCCAGACCACGGTTGTGGCCTGTCATCTGCTTGCGGAACTTCGTACGCTTAGGTTGCAACATTTGGCGTACCCCTTACTTAGCAGCTTTTTTACGAGGCGCTGGTGCTTGTGGTTTCAGTTCTTCTTGGCGACCACCAATTACTTCGCCTTTGAAGATCCAAACCTTTACACCGATCACACCGTAAGTGGTGTGAGCTTCGTAGTTGGCATAGTCGATGTCGGCACGCAGGGTGTGCAGTGGCACACGACCTTCGCGATACCATTCAGTACGTGCGATTTCAGCACCGCCGAGACGACCGCTCACTTGGATTTTGATACCTTTGGCACCAATGCGCATGGCGTTCTGTACAGCGCGCTTCATAGCGCGACGGAACATTACGCGACGCTCCAGCTGCTGAGCTACGCTCTGCGCAACCAGCATACCGTCGAGCTCCGGCTTGCGGATCTCTTCGATATTGATGTGCACAGGCACACCCATTTGCTTGGTCAGGTCCTGACGCAGTTTCTCAACATCCTCACCTTTCTTCCCGATAACGATACCTGGACGAGCTGTGTGGATGGTGATACGTGCAGTTTGTGCCGGACGATGGATATCGATACGGCTTACGGACGCGCTTTTTAGTTTGTCTTGGAGATACTCACGCACCTTCAGATCAGCGAACAAATAGTCCGCATAAGTCCGACCGTCTGCGTACCAGACGGAGGTGTGCTCCTTGACGATTCCCAGGCGAATGCCAATGGGATGTACTTTCTGACCCATCTCTTCGACTCCGTTACTTGTCAGCAACCTTGACAGTGATATGGCAAGACCGCTTGACGATGCGATCAGCACGGCCTTTGGCACGTGGCATGATGCGCTTCAGCGAACGCCCTTCGTTGACGAAAACGGTGCTGACCTTCAGATCATCAACGTCTGCGCCTTCGTTATGCTCGGCGTTGGCTACGGCCGACTCCAGCACTTTCTTCATGATCTCGGCGGCTTTCTTACTGCTGAAAGCCAACAGGTTGAGCGCTTCGCCCACCTTCTTCCCGCGGATCTGGTCGGCGACCAAGCGGGCTTTCTGGGCGGAGATTCGAGCGCCCGACAACTTAGCGGCTACTTCCATTTCCTAACCCCTTAACGCTTGGCTTTCTTGTCTGCCACGTGCCCACGATATGTGCGGGTACCGGCAAACTCGCCTAGTTTGTGGCCGACCATGTCTTCGTTCACGAGAACTGGGACGTGCAAGCGACCGTTGTGTACAGCGATGGTCAAACCGACCATTTGTGGCAGGATCATCGAACGACGCGACCAGGTCTTAACTGGTTTGCGATCGTTCTTTTCCGCCGCCACTTCGATCTTCTTCAGTAGGTGAAGATCAATAAAAGGACCTTTTTTCAGAGAACGTGGCACTGTCGTATCCCTCTATTTACTTGCGACGACGGACGATCATTTTGTCGGTACGCTTATTACCACGAGTCTTCGCGCCCTTAGTCGGGAAGCCCCATGGCGATACCGGATGACGACCACCAGAGGTACGACCTTCACCACCACCGTGTGGGTGGTCAACCGGGTTCATGGCAACACCACGAACGGTTGGGCGAACGCCACGCCAGCGTTTGGCACCAGCTTTACCCAGCGAACGAAGGCTGTGCTCGGAGTTCGAGACCTCACCCAAGGTCGCGCGGCATTCAGCCAGCACTTTACGCATCTCACCAGAACGCAGACGCAGGGTCACGTAGACACCTTCACGAGCGATCAGCTGAGCCGAAGCACCAGCGGAACGAGCGATCTGTGCGCCTTTACCTGGCTTCAATTCGATGCCGTGTACGGTGCTACCAACTGGAATGTTGCGCAGTTGCAGAGCGTTGCCCGGCTTGATCGGTGCCAAGGCACCTGCGATCAGCTGGTCGCCAGCGCTCACGCCTTTAGGGGCGATGATGTAGCGACGCTCGCCATCTGCGTACAGCAGCAGAGCGATGTGAGCAGTACGGTTTGGATCGTATTCAATACGCTCGACAGTGGCAGAGATGCCATCTTTGTCGTTGCGACGGAAATCGACCAGACGATAATGCTGCTTATGGCCACCACCGATGTGACGAGTGGTAATACGACCATTGTTGTTACGACCACCAGTCTTCGATTTTTTCTCGAGCAGCGGTGCGTGAGGAGCGCCTTTATGCAGCTCCTGGTTGACCACCTTGACCACAAAACGGCGGCCAGGGGAAGTCGGTTTGCATTTAACGATTGCCATGATGCACCCCTTCCTTACTCAGCACTGCTGCTGAAATCGAGATCTTGGCCTGGCTGAAGGGAGATAACTGCCTTCTTCCAGTCATTACGCTTGCCCAGACCGCGAGCAGTGCGCTTGCTCTTACCCAGAACATTCAGGGTAGTAACACGCTCTACTTTCACGCTGAACAGGCTTTCGACGGCCTTCTTGATTTCCAGCTTGGTTGCGTCAGTTGCAACCTTGAAAACGAACTGGCCTTTCTTGTCAGCCAGAACCGTAGCCTTTTCGGAAACGTGCGGGCCAAGCAGAACTTTAAATACGCGTTCCTGGTTCATCCCAGCAGCTCCTCGAATTTCTTCACGGCCGACACGGTGATCAACACCTTGTCGTATGCGATCAGACTAACTGGATCGGAACCTTGCACGTCACGTACATCAACGTGTGGCAGGTTGCGAGCAGCCAGGTACAGGTTCTGATCAACAGCTTCAGACACGATCAAAACGTCGGTCAGGCTCATGTCGTTCAGTTTGCCCAGCAGGTCTTTAGTTTTTGGACTTTCAACAGCGAAGTCCTGAACCACAACCAGACGATCGGTACGCACGAGTTCAGCAAGGATAGAGCGCAGTGCTGCGCGATACATCTTCTTGTTGAGCTTCTGCGAGTGATCCTGTGGACGAGCTGCGAAAGTGGTACCACCGCCACGCCAGATTGGGCTACGGATAGTACCGGCACGAGCACGGCCAGTACCTTTCTGACGCCAAGGGCGCTTACCGCCACCACGAACGTCGGAACGGGTCTTTTGCTGCTTGCTACCTTGACGGCCGCCGGCCATGTAGGCCACGACTGCTTGGTGAACGAGCGTCTCGTTGAATTCGCCGCCAAATGTCAGTTCGGAAACTTCGATCGCTTGAGCGTCATTTACATTTAATTGCATGTCAGCTTCCCCTTAACCGCGAGCCTTGGCCGCTGGACGTACAACCAGGTTGCCGCCAGTAGCGCCAGGAACAGCACCCTTGACCAACAACAGATTGCGTTCAGCGTCGACGCGCACTACTTCGAGGGACTGCACGGTCACGCGCTCAGCGCCCATATGACCGGACATTTTTTTGCCCTTGAATACACGACCAGGAGTCTGGCACTGGCCAATAGAGCCCGGGACGCGGTGGGAGACGGAGTTACCGTGAGTGTTGTCTTGGCCACGGAAATTCCAACGCTTGATCGTACCCTGGAAGCCTTTACCTTTGGACTGACCGGTTACATCAACCAGTTGACCAGCGGCGAAGATTTCAGCGTTGATCAGATCGCCAGCCTGGTAGTCGCCGTCTTCGAGACGGAACTCCATAACAGTGCGACCAGCTGCAACGTTTGCTTTAGCGAAGTGACCTGCTTGAGCAGCAGTCACACGCGAAGCACGACGCTCGCCGACAGTGACTTGCACTGCACGATAGCCATCGGTCTCTTCAGTTTTGAACTGGGTGACGCGATTCGGCTCGATCTCAATGACCGTAACCGGAATGGAGACACCTTCTTCGGTGAAAATACGGGTCATACCGCATTTACGACCGACTACACCAATAGTCATGTTGTAAACCTCATGAGTGTACGGGGCTTTCACCCGCTATGGCCGCCCATTTCAGAGCGTTACACGACTAAGACCCAAGTCTTAGCCGAGGCTGATCTGTACTTCCACACCGGCCGCCAGATCGAGCTTCATAAGTGCGTCAACGGTTTTATCCGTTGGCTGGACGATGTCCAGTACGCGCTTATGAGTACGGATCTCGTACTGGTCACGCGCGTCTTTGTTGACGTGCGGGGAGACCAGAACGGTGAACCGCTCTTTACGGGTAGGCAGTGGAATTGGACCACGCACTTGAGCACCAGTACGTTTCGCGGTTTCCACGATTTCCTGGGTGGATTGGTCGATCAGGCGATGGTCAAAAGCCTTCAACCTGATACGGATTTGCTGATTTTGCATTGGATTTCAGACTCCGGCTGCTATTCCCAGCGAGCGCAATACGCCCGTTAAAAGGAGGCGCAATTCTATAGACGCCCCAGATAGGTGTCAACCCAATAAAAAAGGCCCCCGCTAAGCGGGGGCCCTCTCAAAACATCGAAACTACCTCAGAAGAGATAATTACTCGATGATTTTAGCTACAACGCCAGCACCAACGGTACGGCCGCCTTCGCGAATAGCGAAACGCAGGCCGTCTTCCATTGCGATGGTTTTGATCAGGGTAACAACCATTTTGATGTTGTCGCCCGGCATTACCATCTCAACGCCTTCCGGCAGCTCGCAGTTACCAGTCACGTCAGTAGTACGGAAGTAGAACTGTGGACGGTAGCCTTTGAAGAACGGAGTGTGACGACCGCCTTCTTCTTTGCTCAGCACGTACACTTCTGCTTCGAACTTGGTGTGCGGCTTAACCGAACCTGGCTTAACCAGAACCTGGCCACGCTCAACGTCGTCACGCTTGGTACCACGCAGCAGAACGCCGCAGTTCTCGCCCGCACGACCTTCGTCGAGCAGTTTACGGAACATTTCAACACCGGTGCAGGTGGTGACAGTAGTGTCACGCAGACCAACGATTTCCAGTGGATCTTGAACCTTAACGATACCGCGCTCGATACGACCAGTCACAACAGTACCGCGACCGGAGATCGAGAATACGTCTTCGATTGGCATCAGGAACGGCTTGTCGATAACACGAACTGGATCTGGGATGTAGCTGTCCAGAGTCTCAACCAGTTTACGAACGGACGTGGTGCCCATTTCGTTGTCGTCTTTGCCTTCCAGAGCCATACGAGCAGAACCGATGATGATCGGAGTGTCGTCGCCTGGGAAGTCGTAAGTGCTCAGCAGATCGCGCACTTCCATCTCAACCAGTTCCAGCAGCTCAGCGTCGTCTACCAGGTCAGCCTTGTTCAGGTAAACCACGATGTACGGAACGCCTACCTGACGGGACAGCAGGATGTGCTCACGGGTTTGTGGCATCGGACCATCAGCGGCCGAGCAAACCAGGATAGCGCCGTCCATTTGAGCAGCACCAGTGATCATGTTCTTCACATAGTCAGCGTGACCTGGGCAGTCGACGTGAGCGTAGTGACGGATCAGCGAGTTGTATTCAACGTGAGCGGTGTTGATGGTGATACCACGAGCTTTCTCTTCTGGTGCGCTGTCGATTTTATCGAAATCAACGATTGCAGAACCGAAAACTTCGGAGCAAACGCGAGTCAGAGCAGCAGTCAGAGTGGTTTTACCGTGGTCAACGTGACCGATAGTGCCAACGTTGACGTGCGGTAGGGAACGATCAAATTTTTCTTTAGCCACGACAATTAACTCCTTGCCTAAAGGACTGAATCAGCCTTGTTTTTTGGTAACAGTTTCGACGATATGCGACGGCGCTGTATTGTATTTTTTGAATTCCATAGAGTAGCTTGCGCGACCTTGGGACATGGAACGAACGTCGGTTGCATAACCGAACATCTCACCCAACGGAACCTCGGCACGAATTACTTTGCCGGAAACCGTGTCTTCCATACCCAGGATCATGCCGCGACGACGGTTAAGGTCGCCCATCACGTCACCCATATAGTCTTCAGGCGTAACAACTTCTACTGCCATGATTGGTTCAAGCAACTCACCACCGCCCTTCTGGGCCAGTTGCTTGGTAGCCATGGAAGCAGCCACCTTAAACGCCATCTCGTTGGAGTCGACGTCATGGTAAGAACCATCAAAAACGGTCGCCTTCAGGCCGATGAGCGGATAGCCGGCAACAACACCGTTCTTCATCTGCTCTTCGATACCCTTCTGGATCGCCGGGATGTATTCCTTAGGAACCACACCACCAACCACTTCGTTCACGAATTGCAGACCTTCCTGACCTTCGTCAGCAGGAGCAAAACGGATCCAGCAGTGACCGAACTGGCCACGACCGCCGGACTGACGAACGAACTTGCCTTCGATTTCACAGTTCTTCGTGATGCGCTCACGATAGGAAACCTGAGGCTTACCGATGTTGGCTTCGACGTTGAACTCACGGCGCATCCGGTCAACCAGGATGTCCAGGTGCAACTCGCCCATGCCAGAGATGATCGTTTGACCAGTCTCTTCATCAGTTTTGACGCGGAAAGATGGGTCTTCCTGAGCAAGCTTGCCCAGAGCGATACCCATTTTTTCCTGGTCATCCTTGGTCTTGGGCTCAACGGCAACCGAAATTACCGGCTCCGGGAAGTCCATGCGAACCAGGATGATTGGCTTGTCAGCGTTGCACAAAGTTTCACCAGTGGTGACGTCCTTCATGCCGATCAGGGCCGCGATGTCGCCAGCGCGCACTTCCTTGATCTCTTCACGGGCGTTTGCGTGCATTTGCACCATACGACCCACACGCTCTTTCTTGCCCTTGACCGAGTTGATGACGCCGTCGCCGGAGTTCAACACGCCCGAGTAAACACGGACGAAAGTCAGGGTACCCACGAATGGGTCGGTAGCGATCTTGAACGCCAGAGCCGAGAACGGCTCGTTGTCGTCTGCATGACGCTCCATTTCCTTTTCCTCGTCATCCGGGTCAGTACCCTTGATGGCAGGAATGTCGGTAGGAGCAGGCAGGTAGTCGATAACAGCGTCGAGAACCAGGGGAACACCCTTGTTCTTGAACGAGGAACCGCAAACAGCCAAGACGATCTCACCAGCGATAGTACGCTGACGCAGAGCAGCCTTGATCTCCTCGTTGGTGAGCTCTTCACCTTCGAGGTACTTGTTCATCAGCTCTTCGTTGGCTTCGGCCGCAGCTTCAACCATGTTGTTACGCCACTCGTCAGCCAGCTCCTGCAGTTCAGCAGGAATAGCTTCGCGACGAGGAGTCATGCCCTTGTCAGCATCGTTCCAGTAAACAGCTTCCATGGTCAGCAGATCGATCTGGCCCTGGAAATTGTCTTCGGCACCGATAGCCAACTGGATAGGCACCGGAGTGTGACCCAGACGCTGCTTGATCTGACCGATCACGCGCAGGAAGTTCGCACCTGCACGGTCCATCTTGTTGACGTAAACAAGACGCGGAACGCCGTACTTGTTGGCTTGACGCCATACGGTTTCCGACTGAGGCTCAACGCCCGAGGTACCGCAGAACACAACGACCGCGCCGTCGAGTACACGCAGGGAACGCTCAACTTCAATGGTGAAGTCTACGTGGCCCGGGGTATCGATGACGTTGAAGCGGTGCTCGTCCTTGTACTGCTTCGCAGAACCTTTCCAGAAGGCGGTAATGGCAGCAGAAGTAATGGTAATACCACGCTCCTGCTCCTGCACCATCCAGTCTGTGGTCGCGGCGCCGTCATGCACCTCGCCCATCTTGTGACTTTTGCCAGTGTAAAAAAGGACGCGCTCGGTGGTGGTGGTTTTACCAGCATCCACGTGAGCGACGATACCGATGTTACGGTAGCGACTAATCGGAGTAGTACGAGCCATAAAGCCCTCGCAAAATTAGTGAAGCTGAAATTAGAAGCGGTAGTGCGAGAAAGCTTTGTTAGCTTCGGCCATACGGTGCACGTCTTCACGCTTCTTAACAGCAGCACCTTTACCTTCAGCAGCATCCAACAGCTCGCCAGCCAAACGCAGAGCCATAGACTTCTCGCCGCGCTTGCGGGCGAAGTCTACCAACCAGCGCATTGCCAGCGCGTTACGACGGGACGGGCGAACTTCGACCGGAACCTGGTAAGTAGCACCGCCTACACGGCGCGACTTTACTTCGACCAGCGGAGCGATGGCGTCGAGAGCTTTCTCGAAGATTTCCAGGGGATCGCTGTTCTTGCGTTCTTTAACCTTTTCCAGCGCGCCATAAACAATACGCTCGGCAACGGCTTTCTTGCCGCTTTCCATCACGTGGTTCATGAACTTGGCCAGGATTTGGCTTCCGTATTTTGGATCGTCAAGCACTTCGCGCTTGGCTGCTACGCGTCTTCTTGGCATGGATAAGCCCTCAAACGGTCTTCAGGTTCGTTCGGAATCAGTGCCCTTGCGGGACGCCTCCGACCTTACTCTTATCGACTCAGAAAATAAGATGATTCAGTTTACAAAAAGCCGCTACTACTTAGGCTTCTTGGTACCGTACTTCGAACGACCCTGGTTACGACCTTTAACGCCGGAGGTATCCAAGGAGCCGCGTACGGTGTGGTAACGAACACCTGGCAAGTCTTTTACACGACCGCCACGGATCAGCACCACGCTGTGCTCTTGCAGGTTGTGGCCTTCACCACCGATGTACGAGGAAACCTCGAAACCGTTGGTCAGACGCACACGGCATACTTTACGCAGTGCCGAGTTAGGTTTTTTCGGCGTAGTGGTATACACGCGAGTGCATACGCCACGACGTTGCGGGCAGTTCTGCAGCGCAGGCACGTCGGATTTCTCGACGATACGCTTACGCGGCTGACGTACCAGCTGGTTGATAGTTGCCATCTACTAGCTCCACTGTTGTCTTGCGACGCTATTGTCTTGCAAGAAAAGCAAAATGGCAGGAACGAATTCCCGCCAAATTTAGGGGTACAAGAGTCTAAAGAGGATCTTGCCCCCAGTCAAGGCAAGGCCCCGACATCCCCTCTCATCGAAACGGGGCAAAACTGCCTCGATCCGACGAATGGGGGCTGCCAGGGCCCAGACTTATTTATCGCAGAACTCAGTTACCGCTAGAGTTCAGCGCTTCGGTCAGTGCAGCTTCCACTTCACTGGCGCTCACGCGCAGCGGCTTGTCAGCATCACGGCGGCGCTTGCGCTCGCTGTGGTAAGCCAAACCGGTACCGGCTGGGATCAAACGACCCACAACCACGTTTTCTTTAAGGCCGCGCAGGTAATCGCGCTTGCCGGTTACCGCTGCTTCGGTCAGTACGCGAGTGGTCTCCTGGAAGGAGGCCGCCGAGATGAACGACTCAGTGGACAACGACGCCTTGGTGATACCCAGCAGCACGCGAGTGAACTTGGAAACGAATTTCTCTTCGTTCGCCAGGCGCTCGTTTTCTACCAGTACATGAGTCAGTTCCATCTGGTCGCCCTTGATGAAACTGGAATCGCCGGATTCAGCGATTTCAACTTTACGCAGCATCTGACGCAGGATGGTCTCGATGTGCTTATCGTTGATCTTCACGCCCTGCAGACGGTAAACGTCCTGGATCTCGTTAACGATGTACTTGGCCAGCGCACTCACACCCAGCAGACGCAGGATGTCGTGTGGATCGCTTGGGCCGTCGGAGATAACTTCGCCGCGGTTTACCTGTTCGCCTTCGAAGACGTTCAGGTGACGCCACTTCGGAATCAGCTCTTCGTACGGATCGCTACCGTCGTTCGGGGTAATGACCAGACGGCGCTTGCCTTTGGTCTCTTTACCGAACGCGATGGTGCCGCTGACCTCAGCCAGAATCGACGCTTCTTTCGGACGACGCGCTTCGAACAAGTCGGCAACACGCGGCAGACCACCGGTGATGTCACGGGTCTTCGAAGTTTCTTGCGGGATACGCGCGATAACATCACCGATCGCGATCTTCGCACCATCCGCTACACCGACCAGGGCGTTGGCTGGCAGGAAGTACTGAGCGATTACGTCAGTGCCTGGCAGCAACAGATCCTTGCCGTTGTCATCAACCATCTTCACGGCAGGACGGATGTCTTTACCGGCAGCTGGACGATCTTTCGCGTCGAGTACTTCAATGTTGGTCATACCGGTCAATTCGTCAGTCTGACGCTTGATCGTGATGCCTTCTTCCATGCCCACGTAGGTCACGGTACCTTTCATTTCGGTAACGATTGGGTGAGTGTGCGGATCCCACTTGGCCACGATTGCGCCAGCGTCGACCTTGTCACCTTCTTTAACCGAAATCACAGCACCGTACGGCAGCTTGTAACGCTCACGCTCACGACCGTAGTCATCAGCGATCGCCAGCTCACCGGAACGGGACACCGCAACCAGGCAACCATCCACTCGCTCAACGTGTTTCAGGTTGTGCAGACGGACGGTACCGCCATTCTTCACCTGAACGCTGTCGGCTGCGGAGGTCCGGCTTGCCGCACCACCGATGTGGAACGTACGCATGGTCAGCTGGGTACCCGGCTCACCGATGGACTGAGCAGCGATAACGCCGACCGCTTCACCGATGTTCACCTGGTGACCACGAGCCAAGTCACGGCCGTAGCATTTGGCGCAGATGCCGTAGCGGGTTTCGCAGCTGATCGGCGAGCGAACGATCACTTCGTCGATGCTGTTGAGTTCGATGAACTCGACCCACTTTTCATCCACCAGGGTGCCAGCAGGAACGATAACTTCCTCGGTACCTGGCTTGAATACGTCACGGGCAATGACTCGGCCCAGTACGCGTTCGCCCAAAGGCTCTACAACATCGCCGCCTTCGATGTGCGGAGTCATCAGCAGACCGTGCTCGGTACCGCAGTCAACTTCAGTCACAACCAAGTCTTGCGCAACGTCTACCAAACGACGAGTCAGGTAACCGGAGTTAGCGGTTTTCAACGCGGTATCCGCCAGACCTTTACGAGCACCGTGAGTCGAGATGAAGTACTGAAGTACGCTCAAACCTTCACGGAAGTTCGCAGTAATCGGCGTTTCGATGATGGAACCGTCCGGTTTGGCCATCAGGCCACGCATACCGGCGAGCTGACGGATCTGCGCGGCAGAACCCCGTGCGCCCGAGTCGGCCATCATGTACATCGAGTTGAACGACTCTTGATCGACTTCTACGCCATGACGGTCGATAACCTTCTCTTTCGAGAGGTTAGCCATCATCGCCTTCGACACTTCGTCGTTGGCCTTGGACCAAAGGTCGATCACTTTGTTGTACTTCTCACCCTGTGTTACCAGGCCCGAGGCGTACTGGCTCTCGATCTCTTTCACTTCATCGGTTGCAGCCGCGATGATGCGCGCTTTTTCATCAGGGATAACGAAGTCGTTAACGCCGATGGAAACGCCGGAGATGGTCGAATAAGCAAAACCGGTGTACATCAGCTGGTCAGCGAAGATCACGGTCTCTTTCAAACCAACCACGCGGTAGCACTGGTTGATCAGCTTGGAGATCGCCTTTTTCTTCATCGGCAGGTTGACGACGTCGTACGACAGACCTTTGGGCACAACTTGATACAACAGCGCACGGCCGACAGTGGTGTCGACAATACGAGTGCCGCTCACGCTGCCACCGTCACGGTCGTTGACGGTTTCGTTGATCCGCACTTTGACCTTGGCGTGCAGTGCGGCTTCGCCGGCACGGAACACACGGTCAACTTCTTGCAGGTCAGCGAACACACGACCTTCGCCTTTGGCGTTGATCGCTTCACGGGTCATGTAGTACAGACCCAATACAACGTCCTGCGACGGAACGATGATTGGCTCACCGTTGGCTGGCGACAGAATGTTGTTGGTCGACATCATCAACGCACGCGCTTCCAACTGGGCTTCCAGTGTCAGCGGTACGTGCACGGCCATTTGGTCGCCGTCGAAGTCGGCGTTGTACGCAGCACAGACCAGAGGGTGCAGCTGGATAGCCTTACCTTCGATCAGTACTGGTTCAAACGCCTGGATACCCAGACGGTGAAGGGTCGGTGCACGGTTGAGGAGAACCGGGTGTTCGCGAATCACTTCAGCGAGAACGTCCCAAACCTCTGGCAGTTCGCGCTCGACCATTTTCTTGGCCGCTTTGATGGTGGTCGCAAGACCGCGCATTTCCAGCTTGCCGAAGATGAATGGCTTGAACAGCTCAAGTGCCATCTTCTTAGGCAGACCGCACTGGTGCAGACGCAGGGTCGGGCCTACGGTAATTACCGAACGACCGGAGTAGTCAACGCGCTTACCGAGCAAGTTCTGACGGAAACGACCTTGCTTACCCTTGATCATGTCAGCCAGGGATTTCAGAGGACGCTTGTTGGAACCGGTAATGGCACGACCACGACGACCGTTGTCGAGCAAGGCATCGACAGCTTCTTGCAACATACGCTTTTCGTTGCGCACGATGATGTCCGGAGCGGACAGATCGAGCAGGCGCTTCAAACGGTTGTTACGGTTGATCACGCGGCGGTACAGGTCGTTGAGGTCGGACGTCGCGAAACGACCACCGTCCAACGGTACCAGCGGACGCAGGTCTGGCGGCAGAACCGGCAGAACGGTCAGCACCATCCACTCTGGCAAGTTGCCGGAACCCTGGAAGGCTTCCATCAACTTCAGACGCTTGGACAGCTTCTTGATTTTGGTTTCGGAGTTGGTTTGCGGAATTTCTTCACGCAGACGGCCAATCTCGTGTTCCAGGTCGATAGCGTGCAGCAGTTCACGGACAGCTTCAGCACCCATGCGGGCATCGAAATCGTCGCCGAACTCTTCCAGCGCTTCGAAGTACTGCTCGTCGTTCAGCAGCTGACCTTTTTCAAGGGTGGTCATGCCCGGGTCGATAACGACATAGCTCTCGAAGTAGAGAACGCGTTCGATATCACGCAGGGTCATGTCCATCAGCAAGCCGATACGGGACGGCAGCGATTTCAGGAACCAAATGTGCGCAACCGGCGAAGCCAGTTCGATGTGCGCCATACGCTCACGACGAACCTTGGCCAGTGCGACTTCAACGCCGCACTTCTCGCAGATCACACCACGGTGCTTCAAGCGCTTGTACTTACCGCACAGGCACTCGTAATCCTTAACCGGGCCAAAGATCTTGGCGCAGAACAGGCCGTCACGTTCAGGTTTGAACGTACGGTAGTTAATGGTTTCCGGTTTTTTAACTTCACCGAACGACCACGAACGGATCATCTCAGGCGATGCCAATCCAATACGGATGGCGTCGAACTCTTCGACTTGACCCTGGTTTTTCAGCAAATTCAGTAGGTCTTTCAAGGCCTTTCCTCCTGGCGGAGCAGAGAGCGGGCTAAACAGCCCCGCTCTCGATTCGCGTCACGTGTTATTCGGTTTCCAGATCGATATCGATGCCGAGGGAACGAATTTCTTTGATCAACACGTTGAAAGACTCGGGCATGCCCGGCTCCATACGGTGATCGCCGTCCACGATGTTTTTGTACATCTTGGTCCGACCGTTCACATCGTCCGACTTCACTGTGAGCATTTCTTGCAGAGTGTAAGCAGCGCCGTATGCTTCCAGTGCCCAGACCTCCATCTCCCCGAAACGCTGACCACCGAACTGAGCCTTACCACCCAGCGGCTGCTGGGTAACCAGGCTGTACGAACCGGTAGAACGAGCGTGCATCTTGTCGTCTACCAAGTGGTTCAGCTTCAGCATGTACATGTAGCCAACAGTAACCGGGCGCTCAAACTTGTTGCCGGTACGGCCGTCGAACAGCTGCATCTGGCCGCTTTCTGGCAGGTCTGCCAGTTTCAGCATGGCCTTGATTTCGCTTTCCTTGGCACCGTCGAACACCGGGGTAGCCATTGGAACGCCGCCGCGCAGGTTCTTCGCCAGATCCAGGATTTCCTGGTCAGTGAAGGTATCCAGCTCTTCGTTGCGACCGCCGATCTCGTTGTAGATCTCGTGCAGGAACTTACGCAGGTCTGCGACCTTGCGCTGCTCTTCGATCATGCGGTTGATCTTCTCGCCCAGACCTTTGGCCGCGAGGCCCAGGTGGGTTTCAAGGATCTGACCAACGTTCATACGCGAAGGTACACCCAACGGGTTGAGGACCACGTCCACCGGAGTGCCATTGGCATCGTGCGGCATGTCTTCAACCGGCATGATCACGGAGACCACACCTTTGTTACCGTGACGACCGGCCATCTTGTCGCCCGGCTGGATGCGGCGACGGATTGCCAGGTAAACCTTGACGATTTTCAGCACGCCTGGAGCCAGGTCATCGCCTTGCTGCAGTTTGCGCTTCTTGTCTTCGAACTTGTCGTCCAGCAGACGGCGACGATCAACGATGTAAGCCTGGGCTTTCTCGAGCTGCTCGTTCAGAGCATCTTCAGCCATGCGCAGTTTGAACCACTGGCCATGCTCGAGACCGTCGAGGATTTCGTCGGTGATGTCCTGACCTTTCTTCAGACCTGCGCCGCCTTCAGCCTTGTGGCCTACCAGAGCGGAACGCAGACGTTCGAAGGTCGCGCCTTCAACGATACGGAACTCTTCGTTCAGGTCCTTGCGGATCTCGTCGAGCTGGGTCTTCTCGATGGACAGTGCGCGAGCATCACGCTCAACGCCGTCACGGGTGAAGACCTGTACGTCGATGACGGTGCCCTTGGTACCGGTAGGTACACGCAGGGAGGTGTCTTTAACGTCGCTGGCTTTTTCACCGAAGATGGCACGCAACAGCTTCTCTTCCGGAGTCAGTTGGGTCTCGCCTTTCGGAGTGACCTTACCGACCAGGATGTCGCCTGCGCCAACTTCAGCACCTACATAAACGATACCGGCTTCGTCCAGCTTGTTCAGTGCAGCTTCACCCACGTTCGGGATGTCTGCAGTGATCTCTTCTGGCCCAAGCTTGGTGTCACGTGCCACACAGGTCAGTTCCTGAATGTGGATCGTGGTGAAGCGATCTTCCTGAACCACACGCTCGGACAGGCAGATGGAGTCTTCGAAGTTGTAACCGTTCCAGGCCATGAACGCGATGCGCATGTTCTGACCCAGTGCCAGCTCACCCATATCGGTGGAAGGACCGTCTGCCATGATGTCGCTGCGCTGAACCCGATCACCCTTGCTCACCAGCGGACGCTGGTTGATGCAGGTGTTCTGGTTGGAGCGGGTGTACTTGGTCAAGTTGTAGATGTCGACACCGGCTTCGCCAGTTTCAACTTCGTCATCGGCAACACGAACCACAATACGGCTGGCATCAACAGAGTCGATCACGCCGCCACGACGAGCCACAACGCATACGCCGGAGTCACGGGCTACGTTACGCTCCATGCCGGTACCTACCAGCGGCTTGTCAGCACGCAGGGTGGGTACAGCTTGACGCTGCATGTTGGAACCCATCAACGCACGGTTGGCGTCATCGTGTTCCAGGAACGGGATCAGCGACGCTGCAACCGAAACTACCTGCTTGGGCGATACGTCCATCAAGGTGACGTCTTCCGGCGCCTTAACGGTGAACTCGTTCAAGTGACGAACAGCTACCAGCTCGTCGATCAGCATTTTCTTGTCGTTCATCGTGGCCGAAGCTTGAGCGATCACGTGATCAGCTTCTTCGATGGCGGACAGGAACACGATCTCGTCGGTGACCAGAGCGTCTTTCACGACACGGTACGGGCTCTCAAGGAAGCCGTACTGGTTGGTGCGCGCATAGGCAGCCAGGGAGTTGATCAGACCGATGTTCGGACCTTCCGGCGTTTCGATCGGGCAAACACGACCGTAGTGCGTCGGGTGTACGTCACGAACTTCAAAGCCCGCACGCTCACGCGTCAGACCGCCCGGGCCCAGTGCAGATACACGGCGCTTGTGGGTGATCTCGGACAGCGGGTTGTTCTGGTCCATGAACTGCGAGAGCTGGCTGGAACCGAAGAACTCTTTCACCGCCGCAGCCACCGGCTTGGCGTTGATCAGGTCTTGCGGCATCAGGCCTTCGCTTTCGGCCATCGACAGACGCTCTTTGACCGCGCGCTCAACACGCACCAGACCAACGCGGAACTGGTTCTCGGCCATTTCGCCTACGCAGCGAACACGACGGTTACCCAGGTGGTCGATGTCATCGACGATGCCTTTACCGTTACGGATGTCGACCAGAGTCTTCAGGACCGCAACGATGTCTTCTTTGCACAACACGCCCGAACCTTCGATCTCGGTACGACCGATACGACGGTTGAACTTCATCCGGCCGACCGCAGACAGGTCATAGCGCTCAGGGCTGAAGAACAGGTTGTTGAACAGGGTCTCGGCAGCGTCTTTGGTGGGAGGCTCGCCAGGACGCATCATGCGATAGATCTCGACCAGCGCTTCCAATTGGTTGCTGGTGGAGTCGATCTTCAAGGTGTCGGAGACAAACGGACCGCAGTCGATGTCGTTGGTGTACAGGGTCTCGATGCGAACAACCTGAGCCTTGGCGATCTTGGCCAGGATCTCGGTATTCAGCTCGGTGTTGCACTCAGCCAGGATTTCGCCTGTAGCCGGGTGAACGATGACCTTGGCGGTGGTGCGGCCCAGGACGTATTCCAAAGGAACGTCCAGCGATTTGATACCGGCTTTTTCGATCTGGTTGATGTGGCGCGCAGTAATACGACGACCCGCTTCAACAATGACCTTGCCCTTCTCATCCTGGATGTCCAGGACGGCAATTTCACCACGCAGACGCGATGCGATCAGTTCCAGGCTGAGGGTTTCACCCTTCAGGCTGAATACGTTGGTGGTGTAGAAGGCATCCAGCACTTGTTCAGTGGTATAGCCGAGCGCGCGCAGCAGTACCGAGGCCGGCAGCTTACGACGACGGTCGATACGCACAAACACGCAGTCTTTCGGGTCGAACTCGAAGTCCAACCACGAACCACGGTACGGAATGATCCGCGCGGAGTACAGGAGCTTACCGGAGCTGTGCGTCTTGCCGCGGTCGTGGTCAAAGAACACGCCCGGGGAACGGTGCAGCTGGGAAACGATTACACGCTCGGTACCGTTGATAACGAAGGTACCGTTTTCAGTCATCAGTGGGATTTCGCCCATGTAGACTTCTTGCTCTTTGATGTCCTTGATCGCTTTGTTCGACGATTCTTTGTCGAAAATGATCAGGCGGACTTTTACCCGCAAAGGTACGGCGTACGTGACACCGCGCAACACGCATTCTTTGACATCAAATGCCGGTTCGCCCAGGCGATAACCGACGTACTCCAGCGCAGCATTGCCGGAGTAGCTGATGATCGGGAAAACGGATTTGAAGGCCGCATGCAGGCCCACGTCGCGGAACTGATCTTTGGTCGCTCCCGCCTGCAAGAATTCACGATACGAATCCAGCTGGATAGCCAGAAGGTACGGGACATCCATGACGTCCGGCAACTTGCTAAAGTCCTTGCGGATACGTTTTTTCTCAGTATATGAGTAAGCCATCAGCGTTCCCCAGCTTGGTCACCTGCTTGTTTGGCCCTCCCGACGGGAGCAGCCAGAAAATCTTGCAAACCCCATGGTTTGCACCACCGCATCGGGTGGCTACAGCGCGTTAATGGCGGCGACCGAGTCGACAGCCAAGAACGGAAAAAGGCCGGTGGCAAGAGCCACCAGCCATCAGCCTTCAGCTTGACGCGTGGGCTGGAGACGCAAGGTCGATGCTTACTTCAGCTCGACTTTAGCGCCTGCTTCTTCCAGAGTAGCTTTGGCTTTGTCGGCGGCGTCTTTCGACACTGCTTCCAGAACCTGGGCAGGAGCGCCGTCAACTACAGCCTTGGCTTCTTTCAGGCCCAGACCGGTCAGTTCACGTACTGCCTTGATCACGTTTACTTTCTTCTCGCCAGCTTCCAGCAGCATAACGTTGAATTCGGTTTGCTCTTCAGCAGCAACAGCAGCAACAGCTGGACCAGCGGAAGCAGCGGCAGCGGAAACGCCGAATTTTTCTTCGAAAGCTTTGATCAGCTCAACAACCTGCAGAACCGACATTTCAGCTACGGCGTTGAGGATATCGTCTTGGGAGATAGACATTGCTGTATTTCCTGAATTGGGGGACGGCCTACGCGGCCATCGAAATAAACAAAAATACGCGAGAGAATTTGCTCAGCCTTAGGCTGCGGCAGCTTCTTTTTGCTCGCGAACTGCGGCCAGAGTACGAGCCAACTTGCTGGTAGCGCCTTGAATCACGCTCATCAGCTGAGAAATAGCTTCGTTACGGGTCGGCAGTGTTGCCAGTACGTCGATTTGGTTAGCTGCGAGGAACTTGCCCTCGAACGCAGCTGCCTTGATCTCGAACTTGTCCTGACCCTTTGCGAACTCTTTGAACAAACGGGCAGCAGCACCCGGATGATCGGTGGAGAAAGCAATCAGGGTCGGGCCTGTGAACACGTCGTTGAGAACACTGTATTCAGTGTCAGCAACAGCGCGCTTAAGCAGGGTGTTACGCACAACACGTACGTATACGCCAGCTTCACGAGCCTCTTTACGGAGTCCGGTCATAGCGCTTACTGTCACACCACGGGCATCAGCCACGACAGCGGACAGAGCAGCTTTGGCAGCCTCGTTGACTTCAGCGACGATGGCCTTCTTGTCTTCGAGATTAATTGCCACGGGTTTAACTCCTGCTTGTTACCGTTTCATCTGGCCGGAGCCGGATGTCGTTTTGGTGTCTGATTCGGTAAGGAACCGGGAGCACCATCTGCGTAGGCTTGTGGTTTAAGACTTGCGTCGCCTACGGTCTTGGATAGCCCCCGCCAGGCAGGGACCCCAATTTTTCAATTGGCGCAATCGCTCGCGCCAATCTTTGTCTTATACGTCCAGCGAGCCTTGGTCGATGACCAGACCTGGGCCCATAGTGGTGCTCAGGGTAACGCGCTTGACGTAGATACCTTTCGAGGAAGCAGGCTTGATACGCTTCAAATCAGCGATCAGGGCTTCAACGTTTTCCTTCAGCTTGACGGCATCAAAGCCGACTTTGCCAACGGAGGTGTGAATGATGCCGTTTTTGTCAGTGCGATAACGAACCTGACCAGCCTTGGCGTTTTTAACCGCGGTAGCTACGTCTGGCGTTACGGTGCCGACTTTAGGGTTAGGCATCAGGCCACGCGGACCGAGGATCTGACCCAACTGACCTACAACGCGCATTGCATCCGGGGAAGCAATAACTACGTCATAGTTCAGGTCGCCGCCTTTCATTTCGGCAGCCAGGTCGTCCATGCCAACGCGATCAGCGCCGGCGGCCAGAGCAGCTTCAGCTGCCGGGCCTTGGGTGAAGACAGCTACACGTACAGTCTTGCCAGTACCGTGTGGCAGCACAGTTGCGCTACGAACGACCTGGTCGGATTTACGTGGGTCAACACCCAGGTTTACAGCAACGTCAACGGACTCGCTGAACTTGACAGTCGACAACTCGGTCAGCAGGGCAGCAGCGTCTACAAAATTGTAGGCCTTGCCCGCTTCGATTTTGCCGGCGATAGCCTTTTGGCGCTTGGTCAGCTTAGCCATTACACACCCTCCACGTTAAGGCCCATGCTACGAGCAGAACCGGCGATGGTACGCACGGCTGCATCCATATCAGCTGCAGTCAGATCCGCGTTTTTGGTTTTCGCGATTTCTTCCAGCTGAGCACGAGTCACGGTGCCAACCTTAACGGTGTTCGGACGAGCGGAACCGCTAGTCAGACCAGCAGCTTTCTTCAGCAAAACCGAAGCCGGGGTCGACTTGGTTTCGAAAGTGAAGCTACGGTCACTGTATACAGTGATGATCACTGGAGTCGGCAGACCTGGCTCAATACCCTGAGTACGGGCGTTGAAGGCCTTGCAGAATTCCATGATATTCACGCCGTGCTGACCCAGAGCTGGACCGACGGGTGGACTAGGGTTGGCCTGAGCGGCCTTCACTTGCAGCTTGATGTAAGCGGTAATCTTCTTGGCCATGAGGCACTCCAATTACGGGTTCGAACGCCTCTAAAGGCTCCCCGGTTACTTGCGCGTTTATCCCAGTGACGACAAAACCCCACAGCCTAGGCTGCGGGGTTGGGATGCTTGCTCAGCTAGACCTTCTCGACCTGGCTGAACTCCAGCTCTACCGGAGTAGAACGACCGAAAATGAGCACTGCCACTTGGATGCGGCTCTTTTCGTAGTTAACTTCTTCGACAGTACCGTTGAAATCAGCAAACGGACCATCTGTAACACGAACAACCTCACCCGGCTCGAAAAGCGTCTTCGGCTTAGGCTTGTCACTACCATCAGCAACACGACGCAGAATTGCTTCTGCCTCTTTATCGGTGATAGGAGCAGGCTTATCAGCGGTACCGCCAATGAAACCCATGACACGAGGGGTGTCCTTGACCAAGTGCCAAGTACCTTCATTCATGTCCATCTGTACCAGCACGTAGCCAGGGAAGAACTTGCGTTCGCTTTTGCGCTTCTGACCATTCCGCATTTCAACCACTTCTTCAGTGGGAACCAGAATTTCGCCGAAGCCATCTTCCATGCCTGCCAGCTTTACGCGCTCCAGCAAAGAGCGCATAACATGCTTCTCGTAACCCGAGTAAGCATGCACAACGTACCAACGCTTAGCCACGGGACACCCTTAGCCAACAATCAAGGAAACAAGCCAGCCGAGCAGGGAATCAAGCCCCCACAACAGCAACGCCATAACCAGAACAACAGCCACAACAATCAACGTGGTCTGCGTGGTTTCTTGGCGAGTCGGCCAAACGACTTTACGTATTTCGGTGCGAGCTTCCTTTACCAGTACCGCGAAAGACTTACCCTTGGCAGTCTGCAGGCCAACAAAGACAGCTACAGCAGCAAGGGCAAGCAAAGCGAGCACACGGTACAGGATCGGCGAAGCAGAATAGTACTGATTGCCAACAACGCCTACGACCACCAAGGCAACTACGGCGAGCCACTTGACCAGATCGAAACGAGAGCTTTGAGCTTCAGCCTTAGGAGTCATCTATGAAGATCCTGTGAAAAGAAAGCCAGATACACCACGTGAATCTGGCAGGTCAGGAGGGAATCGAACCCCCAACCTACGGTTTTGGAGACCGTCGCTCTGCCAATTGAGCTACTGACCTAAAACAAAATCAGGCCGACCATTATGCAGGCCTGAAAAAGACTTTACAACAACCAAGCTCTAGAGATTTGAAATCACCTGACAACACCAGGCAAAACACCATCAAACCGAGATTAGTTGTTAAAACAAAGGCAGATATTTTCATATCTGCCTTGTTATATGGAGCTCTTGAGCGGATTTGAACCGCTGACCTCACCCTTACCAAGGGTGTGCTCTACCAACTGAGCTACAAGAGCAAAACACCGTGCACAACCTGCAAACTTGGAGCGGGTAGCGGGAATCGAACCCGCATCATCAGCTTGGAAGGCTGAGGTTCTACCACTAAACTATACCCGCGGAGCTTGCAGCTCACGCTAAAAATGGTGGAGGGGGAAGGATTCGAACCTTCGAAGTCGTAGACGTCAGATTTACAGTCTGATCCCTTTGGCCGCTCGGGAACCCCTCCTAAGCGAGCCGGCATTCTACATCACGCCGGCCTTCTGTCAAGCATTTTCTCATTAAAAATATGAGGTTAGCTGCGTTGACCTTCGCTTCGCACTGTTGACCCAAAAGGTCTTCACTGCGAAGCGGGCGCCATTCTATGCAAACTATTCGAGAGTTGCAACGCCTTCGCACAACATTATCTTATGTTTTAACTCATTGAATTCCTTAGCAAGGTTTTCAAAGGGCAGGTCGTCAGCAAGGCGTCGACTTTCAGGGGCAACGCGGAGCCAGTAGCCGGAAGCATCAGCAGCATTCAGCAATTGGACCCTGACCTTTATATCCAGGCTTGTGAGGCGCTGCTCAACGAGCTGCGCCTGGCGTTGATCCGCAAATCCGCCGATGTACAGGCACGTATTTTGTGCCTCAGGCGCTCTTGCTCGCTCCCTGCGCATTACCGTGTCAGAGGATTCACTCAATAGACGAATGTCCTGCTGCGACCCCTTGTAGAGACTTAGAGGCGTGACATCTTTAGCGCGCAAAGGCGCTTCTTGCTGATGCCAAATGTAGTAGAAGGCGTTGAGAACAAGTAAAAGTAAAAAAAGCCAACGCATAATCACCTCAGGACAAAGGGCACGCCATCGCCAAACCGACAAAAACCAGATCAGGAACGAGCCGAGCCTGTGGCACCGCATCCGATATCAGATCAGCATCCCCGCCAGTCAGGAACACAGTGAAGTCATCACCCCAGTAGCTCCGCGCCTGCTCCAATTGAGTTAGCACAAACCCTCTCAACATCAACGTACAGCCGCGCTCTACAGCCTCCACAGTCGTACGACCTGGCGAGAGATACTCCAGCGCTCGTTCAGCAGCAGCGTCGTCGTAACGAATCTTGCGCGTATGAGTCCGCAGTTGGCTGCGCATCAGAGGCATGCCTGGACATATAAAGCCGCCCAGATGCTCACCATCAGCCGTAATAAAATCCGCCGTTGCTGCGGTGCCAAAATCGAGCACTAGGCAAGCGCCGCGCGCCAGCTTGAATCCACCAAGCATCGCCAACCAGCGATCAAGACCCAGACGCTCGAAATCTTCGTAGCCGTTACGCACTCCGGCCATTTCTCGCGCGGGACCAGCGCAGGCAACAACAACGCCGAAAGCCTCATACAGAGCCGTAACTAATTTGCTTGTTTCCTCCAGGGCACGAACGCTTACCAATCGGCAGTGTGTCAGCAACAACTCTGGGACCGCGACAAGGCTTTCAATCAACGCCAGATCCGAACCAACAACCCCCTCCGCCGAGACACTCGCCCTATCCGAATCAAGCACTCGCCATTTAATAAAGCTATTCCCGCAGTCGAGCTCAAGAATCATCACGCAGCCTCAGGCTTAACTCACCACCACTGTATATTTTCTCAACGCCATCGACACTCAGGCGCAATGCTCCCTGACGATCTACACCCAATACAACCCCGTCAACCTGGTTAACGCCGGCGATGAGGGATACTGAACGCCCCTGCCATGCGTGATTTTGCTCCCACTCCTCTTGAAGCGCGACAAAACCGTGTGCCCTGTGTTGATCAAGGTAGCTTTGCAACTGCAGGCCCAATCGCGCCGCCAGAGCGTTGCGATCGACAGGAGAGCCCGTCTCGAGCTGCACCGAAGTCCATAGCTGATCGACCTCGTCAGCTCTCTGCATATTGACGTTGATACCAATTCCGAGAACAACGTGACAGATATCAGCAGGGTCTCCTACCAACTCCAGCAAAATCCCGGCAATCTTCTTCTGCCCTACCAAGACATCGTTTGGCCACTTCAGTGCCGCCCCCTGCACACCTGACTCGCGCAAGGCCTGCATGACCGCCAAGCCCACCACCAGGCTCAGGCCCTCCAACTGCCGCAGACCAGCCTCGATGCGCAATACGAGGCTGTAATACACATTCTGTGCAAACGGGCTGACCCACTTTCGTCCCCTCCTGCCTCTTCCCGCCGTTTGCTGCTCCGCAAGCACCAAGAACGGAGCCGCGCATCCTGCATTAACAAGACGCAAGGCTTCGGCATTCGTGGAGTCAATGGAGTCAGAGATATGAACGGGCCACGCCAAGGAAGGTGCATTCAGCGCAATGTCCTCAGCACTCAAGAAAACCAGCGGTGACGCCAATTGATACCCTTTGCCACGAACCTTGTGGATGGGCAGATTCAATTCAGCCTCAAGGTGCTGGAGCTGCTTCCAGACAGCGCTGCGACTGACGCCCAGGGCGGCGCCAAGTGCTTCTCCGGAATGGAATCGGCCATCTTTCAGAAGTTTTAACAACGTCAGCATTCAGGTATCGCCTCACAATGAGGCACGCATGATAGCCATGCGCAGAGTCATTGCATAGAAAGGCCGAGCGTTAGCACTGAAGGCTGCCGAGATGAGCCTCTTCGAACTTTCCAACCGCCCAAAACAAAACCCCTGTTTGCGTTAGCAAACAGGGGTTTCGGAATTTAATCTTGACGATGACCTACTCTCACATGGGGAAACCCCACACTACCATCGGCGATGCATCGTTTCACTACTGAGTTCGGGA